>JBNMJG010000214.1:0-3172 GCA_050873705.1 Coprococcus sp.
AAAAAGTGGGGGATTTTAATAAAGATGGAATTTGAAAGCCTTGATTTTACTGGGGCTGGAGATTCCGAGAGATCATAAATAGACACAGGAGGTAAATATAAGATGAAAATTACAAAAGTTGATGTCATGGCTTTACATTCAAGCAAAGAAATGAAAGCGGTTGATCCGAATGCACCTGCAGACTGGAGCAATATCGCATGGCGCCCGGTTGTATGCCGCATTTATACAGATGAAGGTATTTACGGTGATGGTGAAGCTGCTATGGCCTATGGTTCAGCAGCACCTGCAGCCTTTGGTATGGTCAAAGAGCTGGCAGGCATGATTATCGGTCAGGATCCGATGAAGATCGAGCCAATCTGGGAAAAATTATATAAGCAGACATTCTGGGGACAGAATGGCGGTCCTGTTTTCTTTGCAGGTATGTCAGCTATCGATATGGCACTGTGGGATATCAAGGGCAAAGCACTGAATGTGCCTCTGCATGTTCTGCTGGGCGGTAAATTCCGTGACAACCTGAGAACTTATGCCAGCCAGCTGCAGTTTGGCTGGGGTGAATCCCTTCAGCCGGCACTGACACCGGAAGATTATGCAAAGAACAGCCTGAAGGCTGTAGAAGAAGGTTATGACTGCGTGAAGATTGACTTCTTTACATTTGACAGAGAAGGCAATACATTCTCAGAAGAACAGAGAAATGGTATTCTGAAACCGGAGCTGGTTGACCTGGTAGAAGAAAGAGTTGCAGCAGTCAGAGAAGCTATCGGTCCGAAGGTCGATATCATTATGGAAAATCATTCCTTCCTGGATGCACAGTCCGCTGTTCAGATCGGCAGACGTGTTGAAAAGTATAACATCTTCTGCTATGAAGAGCCTACAACACCAACTCCAAAGGTTACAAAATTTGTTGCTGACAGAATCCAGATCCCGATCGCCAGCGGTGAAAGAATTTATACAAGATGGCAGTATGCACCATATTTTGAAGATATGTCCCTGCATATGATCCAGCCTGATGTGGGTACATGCGGCGGTATCTCCGAGACAAAGAAGATCTGTGATATGGCACACGTTTATGATGTAGGTGTACAGGTTCATACATGTGCAAGCCCTCTGTGTACAGCAGCAGCTCTTCAGATCGAAGCAAGTATTCCTAACTTCGTGATCCATGAACATCATGTTTATAATCTTCAGAAGTTCAACAGAGAATTATGCATCTATGATGATCAGCCTGTTAACGGCAAATATAAAGTTCCGGATCGTCCGGGTCTCGGTAATGAGCTCTCTGAGTATGCATTAACACATTGTGACAAGATTGAAATTAAATAATCATTGATTTCAGGAAAGGACAAATCATGAATAAAGACGTTATTTTTACAGAAAAAGCACCTGCAGCCGTAGGTCCTTATGTACAGGCCATTCAGGCAGGTAATATCTTATCTGCTTCCGGTCAGCTGGGCATTGATCCTGCAACAGGCAAATTGCCTGAGTCCGTTGTTGATCAGGCTAAACAGTCACTGGCCAATGTAGCTGCTATTTTAGAGAAAGCAGGTTATACAAAGGAAGATGTCATCAAGACAACGGTTTATCTTGCTGATATCAAAGACTTTGCTCAGGTGAATGAAGTGTACGGTGCATTCTTCGGTGAATGGAAACCGGCCAGATCCTGTGTGGAAGTCGGCAATCTTCCATTAAATGGAAAAGTGGAAGTAGAAATCCTGGCTGTTAAATAGTTATTAAAGTTATCATAAGGTTGATCATACAACTAATACAACTGCTATACCCTCCCTTTTATTGAGAAAGTAAATACATATAGAAGAACTCCGGTATCTGTCTGTGTCGCCGCACAGATGGAGGCCGGAGTTTTTACCATTTATTCCCTGAGACTGCATTTCATACCCTGAATCGGGAAAATTCCCCTTTTTATGATATATTGATGTCAAAAAGAGGGAGGCATCAGGATGAAACAATACAGGGCACTCATTATTTCATGTATTTTACTGGTCATTGTTACGGTGTTTGCGGTGGCTGCTTACGGCAGATCAAGTGCAGCAAACGGGTTAAACGGACAGAAAAAAGGAGCTACAGCAGCGACAGCAGCAAAGAATCAGGAAGTTTATACACAATTGGATTTTTCAGATACGCAGGAACAGGAATTTGCGGAACGGGGATTAATAACAGCGCCGGATTCCCTGGTAATCCAGGATGAGGAAGGAAATGTCAAATGGAGTCAGGACAGTTATGATTTCGTCAGGGATGCAGATGCCCCGGATTCGGCAAATCCGAGTTTGTGGCGGAATACCCAGCTGAATGCAAAATATGGATTATTCCAGGTTACAGATGATATCTATCAGGTAAGGGGATATGATATCTCAAATCTCACATTTGTACGCAGCGATCATGGATGGATCATTCTGGACTGCATGAGCAGTTCCTACAATTCAAAAGCGGCACTGGAATTATTTGAATCGGAGATGGGAAAGGCCAATATTGTAGCAATTGTTATCAGCCATGCCCATGTAGACCATTATGGCGGTATCGAAGGACTGATTTCAGCAGAAGATTGTGCAGATCCGTCATTATCTCTGGAACAGCAGATTGCATCAGGCAAAACAGCGATTATCGTGCCGGAGGGATTTGCAGATGCGGTCATGAAGGAAAATGTTTTTGTCGGAACAGCCATGAAGCGGCGTTCCATGTACCAGTATGGTTCAGCGCTGAATAAGGGTGAAGAAGGAAGCTTATCTGTAGGAATCGGTCTGACTGTAGGCAATGGAAATGTAGGCTATATCTCTCCGACATTTGAAGTGACAGAAGACATTTTTGAGACAACGGTTGATGGCGTGAAGATGAGTTTTCAGCTGACACCGGATACAGAGTCACCGGCAGAGATGAATACTTATTTTCCGGATAAAAAGGCACTTTGGATGGCGGAAAATTGTACAGGTACGCTGCATAATCTCTATACATTGCGGGGAGCACAGGTACGTGATGCCAATGCATGGGCCAGATATATTACTGAGGCTCAGAGTCTGTACGGCGGTGAGGCAGAAGTTGTATTTCAGTCACACAACTGGCCGCATTGGGGCAATGATGTCATTCAGGAATATCTGACAAATACAGCTGCTGTTTATAAATTTATTCACGATCAGACCCTGCTTTATATCAATGAGGGTTATAC
>JBNMJG010000215.1:0-3157 GCA_050873705.1 Coprococcus sp.
AGACTATACAGACACGGATATTGCATTAAAACTGGCCATCCGCCTTGCGGGAGACCAGAAAGCGGCGGATACAGATGAGGATTGTGCTGCGCATCAGAATGAGAAGACATCGGCGGATTCGCTGAATACGCATTCCGAAATCTGGCTCCTTGGCGCTACAGGTACAAGAGCGGATCATATGCTGGCCAATATGCAGCTGCTGGCGCAGACAAAAGCTGTCGGTGTGGATGGTATCATTGTGGACAAAAACAACAAAATCCGTCTTCTTGAAGGCAGTTATACACTGAAGAAAAAAGACCGGTTTGGTGACTTTATATCGCTGATCCCGATCACCCAGGCATTAAAAGGCGTGACACTTCGCGGCTTCAAATACCCGCTGGAGGGGCATACCACATATTTCGGAGAAAGCCTTTGCGTAAGCAACGAACTGGAAGCCGAAGAGGGCTTTATCAACATCGAAGAAGGCATGGCCTTCCTCATAGAAAGCCGCGACTAATAAAATAATTTGTCTGCGGGCACTAAACTGCACTTTGTTTTTATTGAAGGCGATGTTCCATGAAGAAGTTGAAGATGGAACCGTTGTTCATCTTGAAGGCTTCAAGGATAACATCGTCGATGATATTCTCTGATGAGGCATCTCTCTCTGCCAGCAGGTTTTTGATGACCGGTATGAAAGAAAACCAGAGGATCGGGCTGTAATAGTTGATAGATGTAATGTCATAGTTGATCTTCTGGGAGAGTTCTTCCCCGATGGCAAGAATGGATTTCTGGTACTGCTGCATGTCATCGTTTAATTCGTGGATATATTGATAGCCATAGAAATTCAGCTTGGCCACAAGGCGCTGCTGGCTGAAAATGGCCGGGTCATGGACAACTGTAAAGTGGTATTTGTCAGCCACCTGTTTGACCATCTTCTGAATGAGTTCACTCTTGTCCGCAAAGGCGGTGAGAGATTCCTTATTGATATCTGTTTTGAGAATCTTCTCAACCTTGTTCATGCTCTGATTATAAAGGGTAATTTCGTAACGGATGGCTTCGAATTCTTCATCCAGTATTTCAAGTGTACCGGCCAGACGGTTCAGTTTACGCTTGATATCCATCGGAGGTTCGTAGTAGGATTTGTAACCGAGACCATGTTCAACTTCGGCCCATGCGTGCTGAAGCACGGTGCGCAGCTGGATTTCGAAACGGATATCCTGGTACTTCTGGTATTCCACAAGCTTGCAGCGCTCATCGGTAAACTTCACCACCATGTGGACGGAACTGTAACCAAATTCGATGCGGTTGTGCTTGCTCTTCTTTCTTTTATCGACGATTTCACAGACTTCAAAGGTACCCTCCAGCAGTTCGAGAATGCGTTCTACATCAGACTCAAACAGAGTCAGGATACGGCATCCGAGAACATCTGTGATATCCTCAAGATGATGATACTTATCCTTGGAAATGATTTTATTGCGCAGCGCCTGTTCAGATTTGATTCTGAGAGACATCGTAGAAATCTTGATCTGATGGGCCTCGATCAGGGTATTGATGATGTCCTCCACATCATGCTGCATCTTCTTATATATATCAACCCTCTGATAATATTCATTCATAATCGTATCTAAAGTATGAATCATAATATACTTCTCCTTTTTTGACAATCCAATATATTTTAACATAAAATAACGTTAAAAGCTATGGGAAAATAGCAAATTGCACAATTTTCTGAAAGGGTAAACTTTTTATTCATAGATGCATATCAGTTTTTTGGCATCTTTCCCGTGAGCTGTGAATTTGCAGGTTTGGATGAGAATATTGTTGAATTCGGTAATCATCTGCTTTATAATAGAAAAGAAAAATTGAGGCAGGAAATAGAGGAATTTGAAGAAAGGAGTGTCCACTCAAAGGAAAATATACACTGCAATATCTTGATACGGATAGGTATAATAAAATTTTGAGTGGCAGGTGTTTTATGAGCTACGCAGATCAGGTGTTTATTAATATGTGCAGGGATATTCTTGATAACGGCTGCAGTACGGAGGGCGAGAAGGTTCGTCCGAAGTGGGAGGATGGCAGTTATGCTTATACAATGAAGAAGTTTGGTGTTGTGAACCGGTATGATCTTTCTAAGGAGTTTCCGGCACTGACACTTCGCAAGACAGCCATCAAGAGTGCAACGGATGAGATGTTGTGGATCTGGCAGCGCAAGTCCAACAATATTCATGACCTGAACAGTACGGTCTGGGATGAGTGGGCAGATGAGAATGGTTCCATCGGCAAGGCATACGGCTATCAGATGGGTGTTAAACATCAGTACAAAGAGGGGATGATGGATCAGGTGGACAGAGTGATCTATGATCTGAAGAACAATCCATACAGCCGCCGTATCATGACCAATATTTATGTGCATCAGGATCTTCATGAAATGAACCTTTATCCTTGTGCCTACAGCATGACATTTAATGTAACGAAGAAACCGGGAGATGACAAGCTGGTGCTGAATGCTATCCTGAATCAGCGTTCTCAGGATGTACTGGCGGCCAATAACTGGAATGTGGTACAGTATTCAGTATTGATGCATATGCTGGCACAGGTATGTGATATGCAGGTAGGTGAACTGGTACATGTGATTGCGGATGCGCACATCTATGACCGCCATATTCCGCTGATCGAGGAGCTCATCAGCAGAGAAACACATCCGGCACCGACATTCAAATTGAATCCGGAGATTAAGAATTTCTATGATTTTACAACAAAAGACATTATGATCGAGAACTATGTGACGGGTCCTCAGATCAAGAATATCCCGATTGCGGTTTAGAATAATGAACGGGAATCCCCGACAGTTTGGACTGGGATGCGATTCCCGGTTTAGGAGGAAACAGAATGAATTTGATTGTTGCAGTAGACAAGAACTGGGGCATTGGTTACCAGAATAAACTTTTGAACAGTATTCCGGAAGACATGAAGTATTTCAGGGAGACAACCACAGGCAAAGTTGTGGTGATGGGCCGCAAGACATTGGAGAGTTTTCCGAATGGACTGCCCTTAAAGAACAGGACCAATATTGTGATCACCGGGGATCATACTTATAAGGCGAAAGATGCCATTATCGTTCACAGCATTGAGGAAGCACCGGAAGAATTGAAGAAATACGATACCAACGATATCTATG
>JBNMJG010000216.1:0-3146 GCA_050873705.1 Coprococcus sp.
CGGAAAGGACATTTTTTTATGAATATAACAGTTATCGGCTGTGGTCGTTGGGGCTCTTTTATTGCCTGGTATCTTGACAGGACCGGACATACGGTCTCTTTATATGGAAGAAAAGGTTCTTCACATATGCAGCAATTTATGACAACAAGGAGCAATGGTCTGCTGACATTGCCGGATTCTATTGCGCTGACAAATACACTGGATGAGCTTGACAAGTCTGATGTCATTGTCATTTCCATTGCAGCCCAGAGCCTTGACAGCCTGATGACCCAGCTGGAGGCAATGCAGCTTCAGAACAAGGTTTTTGTACTCTGTATGAAGGGAATCGAGATTGGTACAGGGCGAAGGCTGTCACAGATCGCCGGGGCACATCTGGACGCATCGAATAAGATCGCTGTCTGGATCGGACCTGGTCATGTACAGGAGTTTTATCATGGCATTCCGAACTGCATGGTCATTGACAGCGAGGATGAAGCTGTCAAGAAGCAGCTTTTGGAAGCTTTTTCCAGTGATCTGATCCGTTTTTATTATGGTCAGGATATGATCGGCAATGAAATCGGTGCGGCAGCGAAGAATGTGATCGGTATTGCGGCGGGTATGCTGGATGGATTTGGCCTGACTACATTGAAGGGAGCGTTGATGTCCCGGGGAACAAGAGAGATTGCCAGACTGATCGCAGCCATGGGCGGCAATGAACTGTCGGCGTACGGTCTTTGTCATCTGGGGGACTATGAGGCAACTGTGTTCTCAAAGTTCAGCCATAATCGTCAGTTCGGTGAGTCTTTTATCAGAGGAGAAGATTATGGACAGCTGGCAGAAGGGTATTATACAGTGAAAGCCCTTGTGGAGCTTTCTGAAAAGTATCAGGTAGAGCTGCCGATTTCCAAAGCAGTTTATGATATTTTATATGACAATGCAGACCCGCGTATGACACTTCATCAACTTTTTACACGCAGTCTGAAGAATGAATTTTAAGGGGAGATGTTATCGTGATTGATACGATCAGAGAATTAATAAAGGATAAAAGTGTGCTGATTCTCGGATATGGCCGAGAAGGCCGCTCCAGCTGGCAGCGCATTAAGGAAGCAGGCGGTTACAGTCAAATCGCCATTGCAGATATGAATCAGGTACAGACAGAGGAAGGGCATCCTGCCAGACTGATCTGCGGACCGGATTATCAGAAATGCCTGGATGATTTTGATGTTGTCTTCAAAAGTCCCGGAATCGTACTTGAGAAAGATATCCATGATTATCGATGTGAGATTGTTTCACAGACAGAATTATTTTTCAGACGTTTCGGCCGTCAGTGTATTGGCACTACCGGAACAAAGGGCAAGAGCACCACGACAACGATGATCTACCATATATTAAAGGAGACAGGTCATGATTGTGTACTGGCTGGGAATATCGGTATTCCGATGTTTGACATGCTGGATCAGATCAATGAACACACACTGATCGTATGTGAGCTTTCCTGTCACCAGCTGGAATATGTGACCTGTGCACCGCATGTGGGACTGCTTCTGAATATTCATGAGGAACATCTGGATCATTACGGCACCATGGAGAAATATGTAGCTGCCAAGGAGAATATTTACAGACCGCAGAAGGAAGAAGATATTCTGATCTGCAATGTGGATAACCTTCCGTCGGAGAATGCGTATAAAGGCCATTTGATCACCATATGTGACAGGAATGAGATCGGGCATGAGGCGGCAGCAGCCGATGTTTCACTGACAGATACAGCTATTTGCACAGAGGGACATGTTTATCAGATCCCGACTGATAAAATCCGTCTCATCGGTCATCACAACTATGTGGATATCGCTTTTGTCTATGCCGTATGCAGAATGTACGATATCAGTGATGAAGCTTTTTCAAAGGCACTGATGACATACAACCCGCTGCCGCATCGTCTGCAGTATATCGGGGATGCCTGCGGTATTCGTTTTTATGATGATTCAATTTCTACAATCTGCGATACAACGATTCAGGCATTGAAGAGTTTGCCGGATACGGATGCGGTATTGATCGGCGGTATGGATCGCGGCATAGATTACAGCGAACTGATCCGGTTCCTGGACGAGTGCAGTGTGCCGCATATCATCCTGATGGAAGCGACAGGCAAGCGTATTTTTGAGGAGATCAGCAAATACTATCCGGAATTCAAAGGTGCAGGAAGGATCAAACTGGTTTATCATCTGGATGGCGCTGTAGCACTGGCCAAGAAGCTTTGTCGTCCGGGACATTGCTGCGTCATGTCTCCGGCAGCTGCCAGCTACGGTATTTTCAAGAATTTTGAAGCCCGTGGAGAGGCATTTGCAAAACTTGTATTGGAGGAGGCATAATGTATCAATATATTCTTTTTGATCTGGACGGCACATTGACAGACCCGAAAGAGGGAATTACAAAATGCGTACAGTATGCGCTGAAGTATTTCGGGATTGAGGCGGATACAGAGGATCTGGTAGATTTTATCGGACCACCGCTTCTGGAATCTTTTCAGAAGTACTATCATCTGGATGATGAGCAGGGGCATATGGCACTGAAGAAATATCGTGAGCGCTTTTCGGATATCGGTATTTTTGAAAATGGCGTTTATCCCGGGATTGAAGAGCTGCTTTCAACATTAAAAGCACAGGACAGAAAAATCGCACTGGCAACTTCAAAGCCCGGCGTTTATGCGAAACGTATTCTTGAAAGATATGGGTTACTTCCGTATTTTGATGTGGTTGTGGGCAGTGAACTGGATGGCCGACGGACAGATAAAGGCGAAGTTATCACAGTAGCACTCAGCCAGCTTAAGGTCCGGGAGGAGCAGAGACCGGAGGTGCTGATGATCGGAGACAGGCTTCATGATATGGTGGGCGCAGGTAAGAATCAAATTGATAAATTGGGTGTTTATTACGGTTATGCACATCACGGAGAACTTGAATCAGCCGGTGCGGATTACATTGTACATACCGTTGCTGAATTGACCGCTTTTTTTGAATCCCATTAATTGCAGGAAAGGCAGGGGAAGGCCTTGGAAAAAGTATATGAAAAGGCTTATGAAAAAGTTATTGATTACATAGAGAGTAATATTCTGGATGGCCATTTTGAAGTGGGAGATAAACTGCCATCAGAGAGGGAACTGTCCCAGATGC
>JBNMJG010000217.1:0-3135 GCA_050873705.1 Coprococcus sp.
ATACAACAAAGGAAGAAATAGATGAATGTATGGCACAGCTTGGAAGGCTGCTGCCGATGCTCAGACGTTATACGCCTGGCGGAAGAAAAAGAGGAGGCAAACGTGTATAAAGCTTTTTTGATCAAGTATGGTGAGATCGGCATCAAGGGCAAGAACCGTTATCTGTTCGAATATGCATTGATGGATCAGATCAAATTCTCACTTCGCAAAGTAGAGGGCCAGTTTGAGGTAACAAAGGAACAGGGCCGCGTGTATGTGGAAGCACTGACAGATTATGATTACGATGAAGTGATCAAAGCCCTTTCAAGGGTATTTGGTATTGTTGCTATTTGTCCGGTTGTTCTGTGTGACAACAATGAATGGAGCAATCTGTGTCAGGTAACCGGTGATTATATGGAGAGAACTTATCCGGATCAGCATTTATCCTTTAAGGTTTTTGCCAGAAGAGCGGACAAGAGTTATCCGAAGAAATCCATGGAGATCGGAGCAGATATGGGTGAATATCTGCTGGACAGATTCCCGGATATGACAGTCGATGTCCATAATCCGGACGTAGCACTGAATATCGAAGTGCGTGAAAGAACGTATATTTATTCCATTTCTATTCCTGGACCTGGCGGTATGCCTGTGGGAACAAACGGAAAGGCAACATTGCTGTTATCAGGCGGTATTGACAGTCCTGTAGCCGGTTATATGATCGCAAAACGTGGTGTCAAGATTGATGCGGTTTATTTCCATGCACCGCCATATACAAGTGAACGTGCCAAACAGAAAGTTATCGATCTTGCCAGGATTGTTGCCGCATATGCCGGTCCGATCAATCTGCATGTGATCAACTTTACGGATATCCAGCTGGCAATTTATGATAAGTGTCCGCATGATGAACTGACCATTATTATGCGTCGTTATATGATGAAAATTGCAGAGCATATTGCGCTGGAAGAAGGATCTCTGGGTCTGATCACCGGTGAGAGTATCGGTCAGGTGGCCAGCCAGACCATGCAGAGTCTGCGTGCAACCAATGCTGTCTGTACACTGCCGGTTTATCGTCCGGTGATTGGTTTTGATAAGAATGATATTGTTGAGATTTCTGAAAAGATTGGCGCTTTTGAGACATCTATCCAGCCATTTGAGGACTGCTGTACGATTTTCGTAGCAAAGCATCCGGTTACAAAACCGAATGTTCGTGCCATTGAACGTTCAGAACATCATCTGGTGGACGTCATCGATGATCTGCTGAAGACAGCGATTGAGACAAGAGAGACGATTCTCTGTGAATAGGAGTGTAAGAAAAGTCTGATACAGACTGGTTCTGTGCTTTTTATGAAGTAAAAAAGGACTGCTGAAAATCAGCAGTCCTGAAAAATAATCTGATGGCCTATTCTACAACATATGGCTGAATAACCTTGAGAATCTCATCCATTTCATCGCTCTCATGGATTGTGAGTTCGATTGGTTTGGAAAGGTCAAGGCTGAAGATGCCCATAATAGATTTGGCATCGATGACATAACGGCCGGAGATCAGATCAAAATCCGTATTGAATCGGCTGATGTCATTGACAAATCCCTTTACTTTATCGATGGAATCGAGGCATACTCGAACTGTTTTCATGGCTGTTCCTCCTTTTGCTTAGTTAATATTTTATTACAATATTATACTACATTCGGAATGGTTAAAAGTCAATAGGCGAGTATTTTACAAATTGCAACAAAATGAAACAAATGGAGGAAGAATATGAAGAAAACAGTGGCATTCTGCACCCTGGGATGTAAAGTAAATCAATATGAAACAGATGCCATGCGGGGAAGCTTTGAGGCTGAAGGATATGAAGTGAAGGAATTTTCTCAGGAGGCGTCTGTTTATGTCATTAATACCTGTACGGTAACGAATATGGCTGACAGAAAATCAAGACAGATGCTGCACCGGGCAAAGAAAAAGAATCCGGAGGTCATTATCGTTGCTGTAGGCTGTTATGTACAGGCGGCAAAGGAACAGTTAGAAGAAGATACAATGATCGACCTGGTCATCGGCAACAATATGAAGAGTCAGGTCGTACAAATTGTTGAACAGTATATCCGGGACAACAGGCAGACGGAAGATAGAGATGCTTATGTGGCAGATATTGCCCATGACCATGAATATGAGGCAATGCATATTGAAACGGTATCTGAACATACCCGTGCCTATATCAAGGTCCAAGATGGATGCAATCAGTTTTGCTCCTACTGCATTATTCCGTATGCAAGGGGACGCGTCCGCAGCAGGAGTATGGAAGATATCCTTCAGGAGGTTCAGGCACTGACAGCTAATGGCTATAAGGAGATTGTTCTGACAGGTATCCATATCAGCTCTTACGGGCTCGATTTTGAACATACATCGGATACACAGGAAGACTATGGGCCTTTTAAGAACAGTGCATTGATTGATCTGATCGAGGCGATATCCGGGATCGATGGTCTGGAGAGAATCCGGCTGGGGTCTCTGGAACCGAGAATCATCACAGAGAATTTTGTTAAGCGGTTGAGCAAGGTGCCGCAAATCTGCCCACATTTTCATCTGTCACTGCAGAGCGGCTGTGATGCTACTCTGAAACGAATGAACAGACATTATACAACGGATCTGTACCTTGAGAAATGCGAGCTGCTGAGACAGTATTTTGACAGACCTGCTTTGACCACAGATGTGATTGTCGGTTTTCCGGGAGAGACAGAAGAAGAGTTTGCCCAGACAGAAGAATTTCTTGCCAAAGTCCATTTTTCGGATATGCATATATTTAAGTATTCCAAACGGCACGGAACGAAGGCTGCGGATATGCCGAACCAGATCGATCCTCAGATCCAGACAGAGCGCAGTGAAAAGCTGATCGCACTGGGCAAAAAAATGAAGAATGATTTTATTGAAGCCTGCAGAGATCAGGAACAGGTTGTTTTGATTGAAGAAGAGGCGGAGATCAACGGCACAAAATATATGACCGGTCACAGCAAGAATTATATCCGGTGTGCCTTTGAATCGGATGGATTAGTACCAAACATGGTGATAAAAGGCATTATTAACAGCAAATTAAATGAAGAATTTGTGTTTTGTAAAAGAATTGATTGAATTCTTGGAATATATATATTAAGATAGTAGTAACC
>JBNMJG010000218.1:0-3131 GCA_050873705.1 Coprococcus sp.
AGATGAAGCCTGGAAAATGGCTGTTGAGGCACTGAATAAAGTTGGTATCCCTGAACCTGAGAAGCGTATGAATTCTTATCCTTATGAGCTTTCAGGCGGTATGTGCCAGCGTGTTATCATTGCCATGGCTGTGTGCTGCAAACCGAAACTGATCATTGCCGATGAACCGACAACGGCTTTGGATGTAACAGTTCAGGCGCAGGTTCTGGAACTTTTGAAAGAGCTTCAGAGAGACATGGATACAGCCATTCTTCTGATCACACATAATCTGGGTGTTGTATGGGAAATGTGTGATAAGGTTATGGTTATGTATGCCGGCAATACCGTAGAATTTACAGATACAAAGACACTTTACAGCAATCCGCGTCATCCATATACATGGGGACTTCTGGATTCCATGCCGAAATTGTCTGATGAATCCAAGGGAGAATTAAAGACCATTCCGGGTACGCCGCCGGATCTTCGTCTGACAGGAAAATGCTGTAATTTCTATAATAGATGTCCATATGTGACAGAGGCATGTACACAGTCTGTGCCGCCTCTTGTTGAGGTGGAACCGGGACATTTTGTAGCCTGCCACAGACAGAATCTGACCAATAAACTGGAGAAAGGAGAGGGGCTGAAAGATGAGTAATGAAAAGAAAGTTTTGATGAAAGTTGAGCATCTGACCAAGGAATTTGAGATCAAAAGCAAAAAGCTTGGCGGAAAACCTCAGATTCTCCATGCATTAAATGATGTTTCTGTGGATATTTACGAAGGTGAGACGCTGGGTGTGATCGGTGAATCCGGCTGTGGTAAATCAACATTCGGCCGTACTTTGATTCAGCTGCATAAGGCAACTGCCGGTTCGGTTACTTTTGAAGGCAAAGACCTTTTTTCACTGAAAGGGGCAGAGCTTAAGAAAGCTAAGAAGGATATACAGATGGTTTTCCAGGATCCTTACTCTTCATTGGACCCGAGAAAAACAGCCGGCAAATTGATCGAGGAACCGCTGATCGTGCATAAACTGATTTCTGACAAAAACGAGCGTGAAAAACGTGTCCTGGAACTGATGAGAGAGGTTGGTCTTGATATTCAGCATGTCCATCGTTTCCCTCATGAATTTTCAGGCGGTCAGAGACAGCGTATCAATGTGGCAAGAGCCTTGTCCATGAATCCGAAGGTGATTATCTGTGATGAGCCGGTTTCTGCATTGGACGTATCCATTCAGGCACAGGTGCTGAATCTGTTCAACAGACTGCAGCAGCAGTACAATCTGACATATGTCTTTATTTCCCACGACCTGGGTGTTATCAAGCATGTCAGTGACAGAATTGCCATTATGTACCTGGGAAGAATTGTAGAATTATGTGAAGCGGATGCTATTTATGAGAATCCGCTGCATCCTTACACAAAAGCATTATTGTCTGCAATTCCGCCGGTTTCACCATTTGATAAAAAAGAACGTATTGTCTTAAAAGGGGATATTCCAAGCCCGATCGGCGATCAGATTGGATGTCCGTTAGCCGGCAGATGCCCGAACTGCATGGAAAAGTGCAAAAAAGAAATCCCTCAGTTAAAGGACGCTGGTGATGGCCACCAGGTTGCATGTTTCTTATATGAATAAAATACAGCAGTTTCAAAATCTGATTTTGAGCAACTGCAGGAAAATGAAAAGAGGATGAATATCAATGAGCAACGTAACAAGAAATGATGTTTGGGAACTGGCAAAAAGCAGAAGTAATGATCTTGTCAAACTGGCTTCTGATCTGATTCGTATTCCAAGTGAGAATCCTGTGGGAACACAGAGAGACGTGATCAATTTTGTAGAAAAATATCTGTCTGATGCAGGTATCAGCTATGAAGAAGTTTCCTGCAATCCGGACCATCCGAATGTACTGGCCAAAATGGGCAGCGACGAAGGGTTCAGTGTTATTTTGAACGGACATGTGGACGTTGTACCTGCCGGTGATCGCTCACAGTGGAATTATGATCCTTTTGGCGGTGAGATTACAGACAAGAGAATCCTGGGCCGTGGTGCTTCTGATATGAAAGCCGGTGTTGCAGGTCTACTGTTTGCGATGAAGGTATTGAAGGATTCAGGTGCAGACTTAAAAGGCAATATCCGCCTTCATATTGTTTCTGATGAGGAGAGCGGCAGTGAATATGGTACAACATGGCTTTGTGAACAGGGCTATGCCAAAGGTGCCAATGCAGCCATTATTGCTGAGCCGACATCTAACTGGACCATCGAATCCGGACAGAAAGGCAATCTGCATATTATCTTCAAATCCATCGGCAAATCTGCTCATGGAAGCCTTGGCAACTACAAGGGTGACAATGCCATCCTGAAATTAAACAAAGTTCTGGCTAATATTGAGATGCTGACAAAGATTGAAGGACACTATCCGGAAGATCTGCTGCAGTCTCTGGCAAATTCACAGATGGTTGCAGAAAAAGAACTGGATATGAAAGGCATCGGCAATGTGATTAACCATGTATCTGCCAATGTTGGCCTGATTTCCGGCGGTACACGTCCGAATATGGTACCGGATTATTGCGAGGCAACTATCGATTGTCGTCTGCCTTATGGCGTAGATCATGAAGAAATTGAGAATACAGTCAAAGAGATGATCAAGGCTGCCGGTGTGGAAGGCGTTGAATATGAACTTCTTTGGAAGAGTGAAGCCAATGTTACCCGTGATGATTCAGACATCGTACAGGCTATCAAGAAGAATGCAGAAGCCATCTGGGGTATTACTGTATATCCTGCTTGGCAGTGGGCATGCAGTGATGCAAGAGAATATCGTCTTCAGGGCGTACCAACGATCCAGTATGGTCCATCCAACACAGAAGGCATCCATGCACCAAATGAAAATGTGGACATCGAAGATGTTGTCAATGCAGGACAGATCTATGTACTGTCACTGTGCGACCTTCTCGGTGTAAAGTAGAAGAGTAGTTGGATCAATGCGATTAATAAGAGCTGTCAGTTTAAAAACTGGCAGCTTTTTTTGAGGCAGGATGATAAAATAAAAAGTAAAGTGCGGTTAGTAAAACTTCGGGAATAGGATTAAAATTAGCATGTTCGAACACAGGTGCTTCAACGTCGGCCGATACTTAGGCAGTGTATTGTACTGCCTTATGTACC
>JBNMJG010000219.1:0-3111 GCA_050873705.1 Coprococcus sp.
TCCTTAAATTCTTCGGCAGTCATCAGCTCTACGGAAATCTTTTCACCGCTCTCTGACATCACCATCTCAAATGCATTCATATGTTCACGCCCTGTCCGAAAAATTGATTGCAGCTACTGGATATCGTTAATATTTTCCTCTGTGAGATTCTGAAACGGTATGGACACTTCACTGCCTGCATTTTCATTGAACCATGCATCATATGCATCCTTGTCCATCGGCTCACCCTGCTCACTGCCATCCGGTGAATCCAGGTAATAAACAATGCCATCCCCGTCTTTATCCGCATCATCCGGGAAGGCTTCTCCATTGTAATTCACATCTGACAGAGACTTATCCCAGGCATCAACAAAATATTCTGCTTGATACGTATCACTCTCTGCATCATATTTGTAAAATGTATATGGCCAGAAATCACCGGCATATCCCTGATTATGTGAGACTCCCGCTCCAATCGATGTATTGTCATAAAATGTCAGCATCGGAAATGCTGAAAGCTCCTCATGCATCTGGCCGGCAGCTTCATCATAATCATAAATCTTTGCTGTCATTGCAGCCATACTTGTTGTTGTATAGCAGAAAATCAATTCATCTCTGCCGTCATGATCAACATCATACACTGCAAATGTATTTTCTGACATATCATATCCATCACTCGATCCTAATTCAGAACCATCCGGCAATATACCGTTCTGGTCAATATTTTCCAAAGCTTTTCTATAGGCTTCCAGACTTCCGGCCCTATCATAGTCTCCTGCTGCGGATGATGTTTCTTTTGATTCTCCGGATTCTGCCGTTTCAGTTGTTGTATCCGACTGTGTTTCGGAAACAGATGTTTCTATTGTTTCAGTCACAGATTCTGCCGCGGTACTCGCTGTTGTTTCTTTATTAGAAGCCGAACCGCATCCTCCAAGAGCAAGTATCACAGATGCTGTGATCAGACCTGTTATCATTCTTTTCTTCATCACAGATTCCTCCTTTATTGATAATCAAATTTGCCGTCATTCTTTTCTTCAAGTGCTTTGATAATGTCCAGCACCAGGGCATTATACGGCGTTGCTATGCCAAGCTTTCGACCCATATTTACCAATGTGCCGGAAAACATGTCTATTTCTGTATGTCTTCCTGCGTCCAGATCCTGAAGTGTAGAAAAACGTGCCTTCGGAGAAACCGTGCTGCTGTCAAAGCCCGCTGCCTTTTCCTCACGAATATCAACTCCTGAAGCCAGCGCTACGGCCACAACTTCATCCTTTAACTTCTGACTGATATCCATCACATAATCGCTGTCCCGGTATCCGCCAAGTCCGCATCCAATGATGGCCTGCGGCAGGTTCATACTGATATTCAACGCATATTTTGCCCATATCTTTTTAAGTATATCCTCTGAAAGATGGAATCTTACGCCGGAACCGTTCAGAAGATTCTCAATTTCCGCAATGCGCCATGACAAACTGCCGTCGGCTTCACCAAAATAAAGTCCCTCCGTTACTTCCGGATTAAAAGAAATCCGTCCGCCATCACGTTCGGATGCGATTTTGATCATAGAATAAATCATATGCTGCATACCAACACGTTCACCGATAATAGCCTCACTGTCTACACCATTCATGACACTCATCACCATTGTCTCATCACCCACAACATCAGCAATGTCATCCAGACTATCCCTCAAACTGCCGTATTTGACAGCAACAATCAGAAGATCCACCCCCTTTGCCTCTTTGGGCGTCTTTACATGCAAAGGTATTCTGCGGCCATTGATCATCAGTCCGTCTTTCTCCAGATGTTCCTTCCTGCTGCCCTCCGCTATGACCCAAAGGTTCTCTCCAAGCTTAGCTTCAAGTCCCGCAATAAAATAACCGCCGACAGCACCTGCTCCGAGAACAGCTGCCGTCTGTATCTTTTTGTTTAAATGTTCTATTTCTATCTCCTGCTTCTTTTCCTCTGATAAAAACATGTCGCCTCTCCTCCTGATGTCGATTTGATCTGCTACGCTGATTTCCTTGAACTTTTACCTTTATCATATTATAATTGGTAATCAGATTGCTTTATCATGCGTTAGACAGGATTTCTGTCATTCGCTTTCATTCCACTTACCAATTATATTTCCATAAGGAGTCTTTCTATGTACCCGCAAAAAATTTACCGCCTGTCTATTTATCTGGCCGGCCTTGCTATTCTGGCTCTCGGCATCACCCTGAATACAAAAACAGGCTTTGGCGTCTCTGCCGTAATCTCTGTTCCTTACAGTCTTTCCGTCATTCTGAATATCTCCATCGGAGATATGACACTCATCGTGTATTCAATCTTTGCCCTGGTCCAGACGATCCTTCATCTGATCGCACGAAAGCGTCCCTCTGATACACCTGCACCAAGTATCCTCAAAATCGTATGTATGGACGCACTCACTATTTCCCTGTTGTGTACAGGACATGTCATCGGCATCGGAATCGGTACTGTCGCTGCAGTCATCGGCATCGGCAGAGTTATCGCCATCTTCAACCATCTGACACTGCATACCCTTTTGAAAAATGCGGGCATGGATGCTTCTATCGGATAAAATTGGTATTGATCTTATCTTCTTTGACAGGAAGGCCAAAGGCTTTCTGTCCGAGTTCAATACTCTTCATAAGGAAACTCATATTGGATGCAAGGGTTCTCATCATCTGAAGACCTTCTGCATCCTTTGCTGCTTCATCGGCACTGTTGCCGTGAATACCGTTCCAGTACTGACCGGAAGCAATCGGCATGCCGGTAATTGTAAAATACTTATTCAGTTCATCAAATGTCGCTGTCAATCCGCCTCTTCTGGCTGATGCCACAGCGGCTCCCACTTTCATTGTCTTATCAAAATGGCTGCTGTAGAACAATCTGTCAAGGACTGCCACCAGTGTTGCATTGGCAGAGGCGTAATAAACCGGGCTGCCTACAACAAGGCCCTGACAGACCTCAAACTTCTCTGCCAGTTCATTCACCACATCATCAAACACGCATTTGCCCTTTTCCCGACATGTGCCGCAGGCGATGCAGCCTCTCACTGCCTGATTGCCCACCTGAACAATCTCTGTCTCAATGCCCTGGACATTGAAAACCTTCTCCATCTCATGTAAA
>JBNMJG010000220.1:0-3108 GCA_050873705.1 Coprococcus sp.
ATTAGTAAAATATGTCAATGGCGTTGAGCGCTTTCTCACATTTGTTTCTGTATATTAAAAGTCGAATGAAGAGGTATTTGGACAACAGATGTAAAAAGTGCACAAAACCATATTAAACAGATAGGAATTTATGAAACCATATTGACAATTCGTAGAATATACCATATAATTCCTACTAAATCGCTAAGATAAAAGAAATAAAAATTTAAAGAAAATACAGATAGAAAAGAAGTGAGTCAGTTGATCAGATTTGAACATGTTTCCCGTGTTTATCACAATGATGGCCGGGAATTTGCAGCAGTGAAGGATGTAAGCCTTGAAATTGAAAAGGGCGAGATATTCGGCATCATCGGTTTCTCCGGTGCCGGCAAATCTACATTAGTTCGATGCATTAATTTGCTGGAGCGGCCGACGTCAGGCAAGGTCTTTATCGGTGACGAGGAACTGACTGCCATGTCACCGGCAGAACTGAGACAGCACCGCAAGAAAATCGGTATGATTTTCCAGCAGTTTAACCTTTTTGCTTCCAGAACGGTCTATGACAATGTGGCATTTCCGTTAAAGGGCAGCAATCTGACAAAGGAAGAAAAGGACAGGAAAGTCCGCGATTTATTGAAACTGGTAGAACTGGAGGAGAAGGCTTCTGCTTATCCGTCACAGTTATCCGGCGGTCAGAAGCAGCGTGTGGCTATTGCCAGAGCATTGGCCAATGACCCGGAGATCATTCTCAGTGATGAGTCCACCAGTGCCCTGGACCCGAGAACCACAAGAGCGATTCTCGATCTTCTGAAGAAGGTCAACAAAGAGCTGGGGATTACCATTGTGGTGATCACCCATGAGATGCAGGTGATCAAAGATATTTGTGACAGAGTAGCGGTTATGAAAGACGGACGTGTCGTTGAAACAGGAACGGTTTTTGATATTTTTGCTAATCCGAAGGAACAGATTACAAGAGAGTTTGTTGAGAATACTTCGAACATGTCACGTATCTATGAACTGGTGGAGACAAAGAGTCCTGTGGTGGCATTAAAGCCGGGAGAAGCCATTCTGCGGTTCAGATATCTGGAGCGGAATGTATCGGAAGCCCTGGTATCACAGCTTTCAAGAAAATTTGATCTTGATTTGAATATTATTTTCGGAAGTATTGAGCTGATAGGAGAAAATCCAATCGGCGGTCTGGTTGTTATTGCCCAGGGAACAGCGGAGAATATCAATCAGGCAATTCAGTATCTCAAGGACAAGAATGTAGGAGTGGAGGTGATTCTGGATGGTCGAACTGCTTAATCAATGGCTGCCGAATGTGATGGACAGACCGGATGTTTTTATCAAGAGTATCCAGGAAACCTTTATTATGGTTGGATGGTCCGGTGCCATATCCTTTGTTATCGGCCTGTTTCTGGGAGTACTGATCACAGTTACCAAGCCGGGAAATATTCTGGAACATCCCCTGGTATATCAGATTATTGATAAGGTGGTCAATCTTTTTAGATCGGTTCCGTTTATTATTCTTCTGGCCTGTCTGGTACCCCTCAGCCGTCTGATTATGGGAACAGCCATTGGCGTCAGAGGTGCCATTGTGCCGTTGGTATTCGGCTGTGCACCGTTTTTTACAAGACAGATAGAATCTGCACTGGCAGATGTGGATCCTGGGCTGATTGAAGCTGCGCAGTCCATGGGACTGGACAATAAAGACATTATTATCAGAGTGTATCTGAAAGAAAGCATTGCAGGCATCGCCCGTGGTACAACCATTACCATTATCAGCCTGATCGGTCTGACAGCCATGGCCGGAGCCATCGGTGCCGGCGGTCTGGGCAACTTTGCCATCATGTATGGTCATCAGAGAAATATGCCGGATATCACCTATACAACGGTGGTTGTGCTGGTTATCATTGTTACAGTGGTACAGCTTATCGGCAATTATATAGCGAAAAAAAATACACATTAAAATTTTTACAAAAATGTATTAGGAGGAAAATGACATGAAAAAGAAAGGTATTATTGCACTGGCATTAACAGCAGCACTGGCGGTTGGTGCATTGGCAGGCTGCGGAAGCTCTGCAGCAAAGGAGACAACAGGCAGTACAGCTGCAGCATCAGAGACAACAGCAGCATCCGAAACAGCAGGTTCTGAGGCAGCAGGAAGTGAGACAGCAGCTTCAGGTGAAACACGCGTGGTCAAACTGGGATTGACAGGCGTTATCTATGAAGATATCTGGAATCCGATCAAAGAAGAACTGGCTAAGGAAGGCATCGATCTGGAATATGTTCAGTTTTCTGATTATTCCCTGCCAAATGAAGCTTTAAATGCCGGTGAAATCGATATGAATGCTTTCCAGCATCATGCATATTTCAACAATGATGTGGAAAAGAACGGCTACAAGATCACACCGATCGCCGATACATTTATCATTGCCATGAACCTTTATTCAGACAAAGTAAAATCTGTGGATGAGATTAAAGACGGTGATGTCGTCGCGATTCCGGATGACGCCTCCAACGGCGGCCGTGCACTGAAGGTACTGGCATCCGCAGGGCTGATCACACTGAAATCTGAAGCAGGTGCGAATCCGACAGTGGCTGATATCGATACATACAATGTAAAGATTGAAATCAAGGAAATGGGCGCGGCCGATATTCCATCTGTACTGCCGGATGTAACAGCAGCCGTTGTCAATGGCAACTATGCACTGGATTATGGCATTGATCCAAGTACTGCTATTTTTGAAGAAAAAGATTACGATGACGACAGTTATTTCTGCCTGATCGCCGTCCGCAGTGATGAAGCAGATGATGCAGTTTACAAGAGAATTGTTGAATTATTCCAGTCAGATGCAACAAAACAGATTTTCCAGGATGAATTCAACGGCTACTTTGTTCCTGCATGGGAAGTACAGAAATAATAGACAGAATAAACATAACGATTCAGTACAATCTGAAGCATTTGCTGCTGAAGATGTGAGAAAATGATTCAAAGATGCAAAATTCCATCAGCAAAGTTGATTGTTGATGGATTTTGCATTATAACAGTGAGAAAACTGAACTGTTATGACAGAAAAGATGAGGAGAGCGAGAAAAGTCATGAAGGAAGCACTTTTATCAATTATA
>JBNMJG010000221.1:0-3107 GCA_050873705.1 Coprococcus sp.
GGTGTGCCGTAGATCGCCGCCGTAAAACTGTGGTCCGCATGTTCAAACACCTTCATGCAGGCCGTTCTCTTTGTCACATCTTCTCTCATCTCTGTGTTGTTCATTAACTCTTTACTCATTGTTCATTCTCCTTGTCTTTTGTCTTCATTTATTACAGTTGATCGTGTCATGCAAAGCTCCGGATATTTGCGCTGCCATCACGGTATTCCCAGGGTCATGCGCCGGCTGTATTCCCGAATTTTTAGAAATCCACTCAGCATCCAGCATTCTCCCATTCTAAGACGCTCATTCTAAAGGTATTCTCCAATCAATAGAATTCACCTCTTTATTTTCTCTGTTTCCGTGATGTTGAGGTTATTATATTCCTCTTTTCTCGGAATGTCAATAGTTATTTTCTATTTTTTTAAGATTGCATTGACGTGATGATTAAAAAATGGTATAATTATCTCAGAAAAAATAAACCTGCAAACATCTGAGTATCCAAGATAACTTTGCCGATTATCATCTATATGCGGATAGTTATGTTTTGCAAGAATATTAACTGTTATAGAAGGAGATTTTTTCAATGAAAAGCACTGTTGGTGAAACCTTAAGGAAATGCAGAATTGCAGCCGGGAAGTCTGTACGGGAGATGTCAGAGTTATTAACCTCCAACGGCTTCAAAGCCTCTGAGAAGACAATTTACAGCTGGGAGAACGGCAACAGCCAGCCCACTCCTGATGCACTTTTAGTCATGTGTCAGGCTTATGGGGTGAAGGATGTCCTGGGCACCTTTGGCTATGCCCCTGAGAAACCGACCACCATCGCCGCCCATTTTGACGGGGATGAATTTACACCTGAACAGCTTGAGAAGATTAAGTCTTTCGCTGCTTTTATCAAGTTTGAAGACCAAAGGAAGTGATATATCTGAATACTTATGAACAATTATTGCAGGATGCAGATGACGCACATGTCACAGTTCATGAAGCAATTGATCTGAACGGCGACACTGCATCATCCAAGCGGCTGGATGGTCTTTACGTAGACAACCACATCGCATTGGATTCACAGCTGAAGACCACCGCTGAGAAGACGGCCATTCTTGCAGAAGAAATAGGGCATCACTTTACCAGCGTCGGAGACATCACTGATTTGAAGGATGCAGGCAGCAGACAGCAGGAGCTGGATGCCCGTCTGTGGGGATATAACCGCCTCATCGGACTTCGCGGAATTATCCGTGCTTTCGAGCATCACTGCCAGAATCGCTATGAGATGGCCGAATATCTGGATGTGCCTGAAGATTATCTGGAAGAAGCCCTGTCCTGTTATAGAAGTAAGTACGGTGTCTATACGCTTGTTGACAACTATACAATTTACTTTATTCCGAATATATCGGTTATGAAGCATTTTTAGAAAGAATTTAAACAATGAAAATTCACAAGATTACCCCCAAAGACTACACCGACCTGCACCGTCTCTACTGTCAGCTGGAGGATGACTGGACCTCGGACATCCAGGATATGATCCGTGTCCTGGAAGAAGTGAAGGATGACCCCCACTATCATCTGGTGGGCATTTTTGATGATTCAGACAAGCTGGCGGGCACCATTACCCTCAGCAAATGTCTTGATCTGACAGCCAAAGCCCGTTTTTATTATTCCCTTGAGAATCTGGTGATTGATGAGAATTACCGCCATCAGGGATACGGGCAGGCGCTGATGCAGTATGTAGAAGACTATGTGCGCCGGCACAACGGACGCTATGTCAATCTGACATCTGCCGTCCATCGCACCGACGCACATGAGTTTTATTATCGTATCGGTTTTCCGAGAAATTATACCATAGGTTTTAAGAAAAACGTGGTGGACGATTGATCATCGTTCCGCCACGTTTTGCGTTTACTATCTATATTGTACCAAGTATTCCGGCTGCTCTTTAGAAGCTTCGGCCTCCGCCTCCATGGGTGCCTCCGCCGCTGCTCATATGCACACCGCCGCCCCCGCTGCCGCTGGAACCTCCGCCGCTCTTCGGTTTCTCAATATGGCGTCTTGTCACTGTCCGGTTCATGAAACAGTCCTCTTTGGCATCCAGATGAGAACCGGAAGCATCAAAGTAAGTCCGACTGTTGGTTGTCACATGACCGCCGCGTCTGAATACCATGGCAAATGTCACAACTGCGCCGATGGCCATGGCGATCAGCAGACGGATCAGCACGCCGAATGCATCCATACGGGCACTTCTGTCCGTGGAACGCCCCATATAATCACGGACACCTTTCAGGAAGGCCTCACAAGTACCTTTATAATCGCCGTCTGTGATATGATTATAGCAGTTATCCAGTACTTTGTTGATTCTGTAGTCATCATAATAATTCATGGCCTGACCCTGAGTGGCCATATAAATCTGCCGGTTATCCATATCTATCAGAAACAGAATTCCCGGATACTCATCTCTTGACATAGACTGTCCGATTTTCTCCGCATAGGCGTCGGCATAAGCCTGTGAACTCATGCCGCCGGCATCATTTGTTGTCACGATAGCAATGTCTGCACTGTATTTCGAAGAATATTTTTCCAGTTTAACCATAAGCGATGCTTCATCATCTTCTGACAAAAGATTTGCCTCATCATAAATACCGCTGGCTGCCGTTTTCGTACCAGCCGCTTTATCTCCATCCTGGTTCGCTGCCAATGCAGTCTCTCCGGCTGTTTCCGATGCTTCTGCCTGAAAAGCTGTCATTCCGGATGCCATTCCCAGTCCCATGATCATCAACAGCACCATCAGAAAATTCAATATCTTTTTCATTACAACAGCCCTCCAATCACCATCAGTACAGCAAAGGCCGCTGCCGATATACCCGCAAACCAGCCTGCCACTTTGCCTCTGCTCACAGGCGGCTCACCGATGACCTTGCCTGTCTGGCCATTCATGGCAAATATATAGTCTTTATCCCTGTAGCGATAGGAAATAAACCAGATCGGCAGATACACATAATCGCTGCTGATATTCTCATAATCCATCTGCTGATGGTCAATATGTACACTTGTGTAACCGGAAATTGTTGAACGGGCGTACTCCGCTGCATAGCCGGCTACCTGCTGTTTGACTTCCGGCAGCAGATCCTCTGA
>JBNMJG010000222.1:0-3096 GCA_050873705.1 Coprococcus sp.
CAAACAGTGCATAATCGATGAGATCAATGATCTCAAGAGCAGGCCCGAGGAAAAACTTTCCGCATGTCTCTACTGCCGTATTGTAACCTTCGGCTTTGCATTTTCTGGCTACCTCAGCCACAAACTCCGGATGGAGCAGCGGTTCTCCGCCTGAAAATGTCACACCACCGCCGGATGCCTCATAAAACACTTTATCCTGATTGACAATATCAAATATTTCCTCCGGTGAATAAAGTTTTCCGATGATTTCACGGGCCTCCGACTGACAGACCTCTGTACATTTTCCGCAGTTTCTGCATTTTGCGGGATCCTGCACAATCTTTCCATCTTTCATAGAAATCGCTTCATGAACACAGACCGGTATACACCGGCCGCAGCCGATGCATTTATTAGCATAAAACATCAGCTGCGGATAACCCTGGATCGCTTCAGGATTGGCACACCACTGACAATTCAGGGCACAGCCTTTAAAAAAGACATTGGTGCGAATACCCGGGCCGTCGTGGGTGCAGAATTTTTGTATATTGGTTATATAAGCCAGATTGCTCATAGGCTTGTTTCTCCTACCATGCGCTGATCTCTGTACGGTTGATGATCAGATCCTGCGCTTCCTTTCTTAAATCTACGAAGAATGCACTGTAACCGGCAACTCTGACAAGAAGGTCTGTATGATCTTCAGGGTGTGCCTGTGCATCCAGAAGTGTATCTCTGTCCACAACATTGAACTGAACATGGAAACCACCCAGCATTTCCTCTGCACGGAGCAGGGAAACCAGTTTCTTCTTGCCGCTTTCATCAGCCAAAAGCTGTGGTGTCAGCTTCAGATTAAGCAATGTACCGGCACGGTTATCTGTGTGATCGATCTTGCAGATAGACTTAATAACTGCTGTCGGGCCATGTTTATCATAACCAGGGTATGGAGACATGCCATCAGCCAGTGGTGTTGTGGCTTTTCTTCCTGAAGGCAGTGCCCATACAGACTTACCATGAGGTACATTGGCCATAACCGGTACAAGACCTGTAGAATATCTTGAACCGAAGATAGATACATAAGAATTTGCTACATCACAAGAGTACTTAACAAATTTCTTTGCAATATTATCTACATAATCATCATCATTGCCGTATTTCGGTGCATCATGGATCAGCATATAACGAAGGGTATCATAGCCTCCAAAGTCTTTCTTCAGTGCATCGATCAATGTCGCCATAGAAATCTTCTTGTCTTCAAAGACAAGTTTCTTCACTGCTGCCATGGAATCCGCCAGATCAGCGATACCTGTAACAAGGAGTCCCGGACCTGCAAAGTATTTGCTGCTGCCCTTGAACATGACGTCCTTACCTGCTTCGATAGGACCTTCAACACAGCATGATCTGAATGGCTTCGGCAGACGTACCTGCTGTGCACGTTCTGCAATCTGACTGGAACGGCAGGCTACGCCAACAAGGTAAGCCAGCTGTTTCATAGTCGCATCTTCAAACTCTTCATATGTCTTGAAATTGCAAGGATCACCGGTATGCAGACCCATCTGTCTGTTGAATACATAGGAGAAACCATCAAAGAGTGCCCATTCTACAGCTGTTGGATAGCTGTATCTGGAACCTTCATTCCACTGTGTTGTCTCGCCTGCCATCTGTGGAGATACACAGCCTACCAGTGTATAGTTCCAGAGTTCATCCTCTGCAACGCCGCTCTTTCTGAGCATTTCCATAGCGGCTTCATCGAAGTGAACGGATGGCTGACCTGTACCGCAGGCAATCAAATCTGCAATCTTTTCAAGATAAGCTTCATTGTTCTTCTTGTTAACTCTGACATTGATTGTCGGGGAGTTCATCTGAAGATCGATGGTTGCCTGAAGACCCATCATGGACAATTCGTTAGCCGCATCTTCACCCTTTTCATTGATACCGCCAAGTGTGACGCCATGATATGGCTGATAACCAACATAGAATTCTGCACCTGCTGCTGAAAGGCCGTATAATGTTTCAGCGATCTTGATCCACAGGCATTCAAGTAATTCCTGGGCATCCAGATCTGTCAGAATACCTGCTTTCTTATCCTGAAGGTAGTAAGGATACAGATACTGGTCAAAACGGCCGATATTGTAACCGGAACTGTTTTCATCACAATAGAGAGCAACTTCCACCAGATTGACTGCCTGAACAGCTTCTCTGAAGTTTCTTGGTGTTTCCCAAGGTACACGGCTGCAGGATTCTGCAATATCAAGCAGTTCCTGTCTGCGTTTTTCATCTGTTTCTTTATCTGCCTTTTCACGGGCGATCATGGCATAACGGTCACTCTGGATCTTAATCGCTTCACAGCACATGATGATGGCACGGTAGAACTGACGCTTATCAAAATTGTCAATATCTTTTTCATCCAGTGCATCCAGATGCTGCTGTGCATCTTCCATAATGCCCTTAAAACCTTTTTTGAAGATAATATTTTCAATACCGACTGCTGTTTCACCGCCGCCGACAGTTGTCTTGTTTTCACCGTAAACAACAGCTGTACCAACAGCAACATTTCTCAGTTCATCGGAGATGTTGGCCATGAAATATTCTTCCATGGAACGTCCTTCCCAGTATGGGATGATCACGTTTCTCAGTTTTTCTCTGTCTTCTTCAGTGATGGCATATGGATCCTGATCTCTTGTATCGATGGTATCCAGTTCTTCCTTCACCCATCCGAAACAGATATCCGGGCAGAAGATAAAGGAACGCGGTGCTTTACCGCTTGTACCGACGATCAGCTCGTTCGGCATGATATCCATTGTACGTTCACTCATATAAGCCTTGAAAGCCATAGATCTTCTGATGATCAGATCTTCATCTTCCGTTTCCTGATAAACTCTTGTGAAAACTTCGCTTCGTTCAATATCTACACATGGTTTGTAATTCCAGTACTGGTCTCTCAGTGTATTGATTCTGTCTGTACAACCTTTTGTCCAATGTGGATGTTTGCATTTCATTGTCATGATATTTTTCCTCCCTTATATTCTTTGGATGGCCGCTGCCCGCAGCGGCCTTCTCTATTTACTATTCTGATCGCAGCTTTTCTTAATCATCCTTTTCGTCTTTGACGAGATCAGATAA
>JBNMJG010000223.1:0-3086 GCA_050873705.1 Coprococcus sp.
GACTACAGCGGGATTAATGAGGATCTTTTTAACAAAGTAGATGAAAGACTGATGGAAAAGAAAACATTCCTCGGCCGATTAAAAAAAGTGCCCTTTACATCCATTGCGGAACCAAATACAAAAGAATTTGTTTCCGATGTGAATCTTTACAATATTCAGGAACAGATCATCCGGCAGCTGGCAGTGAGCCAGTCCTGTATTATCATTGGAAAATGTGCAGACCATGTTCTTAGGGATTATCCGAATGTGATCAGTGTTTATATTGAGGCGCCCAGGGAAGCCTGTGTCCGGTCGATTATGAGAAAACTGGGAGTTTCGGAGCCGGAGGCCCATCGTTTGATCACAAAGACTGACAAATACAGGGCAGACTATTACAGATATTATACAGGCGGACATGAATGGACGAATCCTGTCAATTATGATCTGACGCTGAACAGTGACAGGATCGGACGTGAGGAATGTGTCAATCTGCTGAACTGGTACTGTAAAGAAAAATTTCATCTGTAGTGTGAATAGGAGGCAAAAAGATGCATTTAACACCAAGGGAACAGGATAAGCTGATGCTGCATCTGGCAGGTATGCTGGCGGCAGACAGAAAGAAGAGGGGATTAAAACTTAACTATCCGGAGACCGTTGCTTATATCAGCTCAGAATTGCTTGAGATGGCCAGAGAAGGAAAATCTGTGACAGAATTGATGCAGGCGGGACGCCATCTGCTGAAGACAGAAGATGTTATGGATGGGGTGCCGGAAATGATCCATGAGATCCAGGTGGAGGCAACATTTCCGGACGGAACAAAACTTGTGACAGTGCATGAGCCGATTCTACCATCAGGAAGCAAAATTCCGGGAGAAGTGTTGTGTGAAGATGGAGAAATTGAACTGAATGACGGAAAGGACACGGCAGTGATCGCCGTAACAAATACGGGAGACCGCCCTGTTCAGGTGGGCTCTCATTTCCATTTCTTTGAAGTGAATAAAGCTTTGAGGTTTCAACGGTCACTGGCCTATGGCATGCGTCTGGATATTCCTTCCGGAACGGCAGTGCGTTTTGAACCGGGAGAAACGAAAAGAGTTCAGCTTGTGGCTATTGGCGGAACAAGAGAAGTCTGCGGTCTGAATGGGCTTGTTGACGGATGGCTGGACGCACCGGGACAGAAGGAGCGTTCTATAAAAAGGGCAGCAGAGCTTGGGTTTAAGGAGGCAGAAGAATGAGTAAGATCAGCAGAAAACAGTATGCGGACATGTATGGCCCCACTGTGGGGGACAGAATCAGACTGGCAGATACCGATTTGATCATCGAGATTGAAAAAGATTACACTTCCTATGGAAATGAGGCAAAATTCGGCGGCGGAAAGACACTCCGGGACGGCATGGGACAGTCCAGTACGGTACGTGACGAAAATTGCCCGGATACAGTTATCACCAATTGCGTGATCCTGGATTACTGGGGCATTGTCAAAGCAGATATCGGTATTAAAGACGGCAAAATATGCGGTATCGGATTTGCCGGCAATCCGGGTATCTGCGACGGTGTTTCACCATCCCTTGTGATCGGGGCAGGAACAGAAGTTATTGCCGGAGAAAATCTTATTGTCACAGCCGGAGGTATTGACAGCCATATTCATTTTATCAGTCCGACTCAGGCGGAAACAGCTTTGTACAGCGGTGTGACAACCATGATTGGCGGTGGTACGGGCCCTGCGGACGGCACTAATGCAACGACATGTACACCAGGAAAATTTAATATAGAAAAGATGCTGGAGGCTGCGGAAGCACTCCCGGTGAATGTCGGTTTTCTCGGAAAGGGAAACGGTTCATCAGAGGAGGTTTTAAGAGAGCAGGTGGAGGCAGGTGCCTGCGGGCTGAAGCTGCACGAAGACTGGGGATCTACACCCCATGCCATTGATACCTGTCTGAAAGTTTGTGATGAATATGATGTTCAGGCGGCCATTCACACAGATACTTTGAATGAGGGTGGATTTGTGGAGGATACATTGGCAGCCATTGGCGGCAGGACGATTCATACCTATCATACAGAAGGCGCCGGCGGCGGTCATGCACCGGATATTATCCAGGCTGCTGCCTATCCGAATATTCTGCCTTCATCTACGAATCCGACGATGCCTTTTACCGTCAATACACTGGATGAACATCTGGATATGCTGATGGTCTGCCATCATCTGGACAAAAAAGTGCCGGAAGATATCGCTTTTGCAGATTCAAGAATTCGCCCGGAGACCATTGCCGCTGAGGATGTTCTGCACGATATGGGAATATTCTCAATGATGAGCTCTGATTCACAGGCGATGGGAAGAGTCGGGGAAGTCATTACCCGGACATGGCAGACAGCGGACAAGATGAAGAAACAGAGGGGACCTCTTGAGGGGGATTCCGAACGCAATGATAACTGCAGAGTCAAGAGATATGTGGCAAAATATACCATCAATCCGGCCATTACCCATGGGGTCTCTCACCTGATCGGCTCTATTGAGGAAGGTAAGTTAGCGGATATTGTTCTCTGGAAACCGGAAATGTTTGGGGTTAAACCTTATATGATCATCAAAGGCGGTTTTATCACAGCAGCCAGAATGGGAGACGCCAATGCTTCTATTCCGACACCGCAGCCGGTAGTTTATACGAAAATGTTCGGAGCTATCGGTCAGGCAAAATGTTCTACATGTATAACATTTGTTTCACAGGCTGCGCTTCTTCTTGGAGTAAAAGAGAGACTTGGTCTGAAACGTCAGGTAGCTGCGGTAAAAAATTGCAGAAATATCGGTAAGAAAGATATGAAAAATAATGATACTATCGCAGATATACAGGTGAATCCCGAAACTTATGAAGTCAGAGTGAACGGGCAGAAAATTACCTGTGAGGCTGCCGAAACATTGCCAATGACACAGTTGTACTATTTGTTTTAAAAGTATTTAGAGTTTGGCAGAAAATGAAAATTGGTTGAAAGTATATCAGAGCATTAAAATTATGAAGAAAGGAGAGACAGAAATTCATGATTATTGAACAGGTTAAGGGACGTTTGAAAGATACAGATGTACATGGACGTAAGATTGTCTACGTGGATATTGA
>JBNMJG010000224.1:0-3076 GCA_050873705.1 Coprococcus sp.
CATTTTCTGTCCGTTGTAAAGGTCTGTGCCGTAAACCGTTGTCTCCTGGGCAACGATATTCAGCTCTTTTACACCCTGGGCAGCCAATGATTCGGCCTGCCTGATCAGGTAATCCATAGAGTGACTGCGGTAAGAACCGCGAAGTTTTGGAATAATGCAGTAAGTACAGTGCTTGTCACAGCCTTCAGCAATTTTCAGATAACTGCTGTATCCGCCGGTGGTCATGATACGCTGAACATCCACTTCCGGCATGGCCTGAAGATCGTCAAACTGTTCAACTTTCTGGCCATCTAAAACTTCAGCGACAACCTCAGCGATATGTTGGTAGCTGGTTGTGCCGATCACGGCATCGACTTCTTCAATCTCTGTCATGATCTCATCTTTGTAGCGTTCTGCCATACATCCGGTGACGATCAGTGCCTTACATCTGCAGCTGTGCTTCATTTCTGCCATTTCAAGGATGGTCTGTATACTTTCCTCCTTGGCATCGTGGATAAAGCTGCATGTGTTGACAACGATGACATCTGCTTCCATCTCATCATCCACCAGCGTAAAACCGTGCTCCCGAAGAATGCCGAGCATGACTTCGGAATCCACAAGGTTCTTATCACAGCCCAGGGATACAAAAAAGATGGTCAGGTTATTGGTATTATTATTACTCATAAATATTATCTCTCCGTTTTCTGGAGGCGTACTGCCTCTACACAATTATACATCAGCATGGCGATGGTCATAGGTCCCACACCGCCGGGTACAGGTGTAATGGCGCTGACAAGATCCATGACATCATCTCGGTCTACATCGCCGCAGAGTTTATTCTGTTCATTGCGGTGAATACCTACATCAATCACAACAGCGCCTTCTTTGATATATTCGTGGTTGAAAAATTTCGGCTTGCCGATAGCTGCAACAAGAATATCTGCACGTTTGCAGACTTCTTTTAAGTCCTTTGTGTGGGAATGACAGATGGTCACTGTTGCGTTCTCACGAAGAAGGAGGATGGCCATTGGCTTGCCGACAATGTTGCTTCTGCCCACAACAACACATTCCTTGCCGTCCAGATCGATATTGCTGCGCTTAAGCAGCTGAATGATACCGGCTGGCGTACAGGAGACAAAACCGTCTTCGCCTGTGACAAGGGCACCTACATTGCGGGGATGGAAGCCATCAACATCCTTTAATGGGTGAATTGCTTCTATAATGTGTTTCTCGTTGATATGAGCCGGCACCGGTAACTGAACAAGGATACCGTTGACATCCTTTCGGTTATTGAGTTCATCGATCAGTGTCAATAATTCCATTTCAGTTGTACTCTCAGGCAGTTCATATGCCAGGGAGCGGATACCGATATAAGCACAGGCTTTCTTCTTGTTGCCCACATAGACAGAAGAAGCAGGATCATTGCCGACCTGGATCACTGCCAATGTAACTTCTGTGCCTTGTTTTTTCATTTCTGCGACTTCATTCTTTAATTCATCTTTTATCTGGGAGGAGATTTTCTTCCCGTCAATCAAAAAAGCCATTTTACTAAACCTCCAGCGTATTTGTTTTAAAAAGGGATACCTGCCTTCAGGTATCCCCTTTACTATATCACATAAAAATTTACTATACAAGCTGTCAACTTTCTTAAAATGCCTGCAATTGTTCAGATATTCATTTCAGGAATATCCGTCATGCTGCCCGGACAGCTTTAGAATAAACCGGTGATCACACCATCTGCATCAACATCAATACCTTCAGCAGCCGGTTTCTTCGGAAGACCAGGCATTGTCATAATAGCACCTGTAATGGCAACGACAAATCCGGCACCTGCAGATACATAGACTTCACGAATGTTGACGTTGAAGTTCTCCGGTCTTCCCAGAAGCTTCGGATCATCAGATAAAGAATACTGATTCTTTGCCATGCAGACAGGTACATCGCCAAATCCCATCTCGGTAATCTTTTTCAGCGCTTTTTCTGCAGCCGGTGCATAAGTAACGGTTGCTGCACCGTAAATCTCTTTGGCAATGGTTTCAATCTTCTCTTTCAGAGACAGGCTGTTCTCATAGAGCACTTCAAAATGGCTTTCTTTGTTCTCAAGAGTATCAAGTACTTTCTCAGCCAGGGCAATGCCGCCTTTGCCGCCCTTTTCCCATACTTGTGAAAGGGCAAATTCGCAGCCTCTTTCTTCGCAGAAATTCTTGACAAAGTTGATTTCTTCTTCAGAGTCTGTGATGAAAGCATTCAGGGTAACAACGATCGGAACACCGTATTTCTGAAGATTCTCGATGTGCTTTTCAAGGTTAACAATACCTTTCTTCAATGCTTCAAGATTTGGTACGGATGTCTCAGTCTTTGGAACACCGCCGTTATATTTCAGGGCGCGGACTGTGGCAACCAGAACAACAGCATCCGGTTTTAATCCGGCCATACGGCACTTGATATCGAAGAACTTTTCAGCACCAAGGTCAGCGCCGAAACCTGCTTCAGTGACAACGATGTCTGCCATTTTCAGTGCAAGCTTTGTAGCGCGGACACTATTGCAGCCGTGGGCGATATTGGCAAAAGGACCGCCGTGGACAATAGCCGGTGTGTGTTCCAATGTCTGGATCAGGTTTGGTTTCAAGGCATCTTTTAAAAGTGCAGCCATGGCACCAACAGCATTCAGGTCACCGGCAGTTACAGGTTCACCGGCACGGTTGTAGGCAACGATGATCTTAGCCAGACGGCGTTTCAGATCTTCCATATCGTCTGCCAGACAGAGGATTGCCATGATCTCTGAGGCAACCGTGATGACAAAGTGATCTTCACGTACAAATCCATCCATCTTGCTGCCAAGACCTACAACGACATTTCTGAGAACACGATCGTTCATATCGAGACATCTCTTCCAGATGATCTGTCTTGTATCGATATCCAGTGCATTGCCCTGCTGGATGTGATTATCCATCATAGCTGCAAGAAGGTTGTTGGCAGAGGTGATAGCATGGAAATCGCCTGTAAAATGCAGGTTCAGATCTTCCATAGGAACAACCTGGGCATAGCCGCCGCCTGCAGCACCGCCCTTGATACCAAAGCAAGGTCCGAGGGATGG
>JBNMJG010000225.1:0-3073 GCA_050873705.1 Coprococcus sp.
CGTGAAGATTGATCTGATCGGACAGGGTGACAAGATCGCAACTTATGCAGGTGTGAATGTGAAGAAGACAGTCATGGTGGCCATGCTGATCTCGGGTGCCCTCTGCGGTCTGGCTGGATGGAATGAAGTGTATGGTGTTCAGTACAGACTTTTGGAAGGCCTTTCCAGCGGTTATGGTGATATCGCAACCATCATCGCATTGCTGGGCGGTCTGAATCCATTGGGTATTGTGATCGCTTCCTTCTTTTTCTCAGCCCTTCTTGTGGGCGGTGCAACCATGCAGCGTATGACAGAAGTACCATATTCTGTTGTAGATATTATTCAGGGCCTGGTGATCGTTTTTGTTATTGCAAGAACAGCGATTCATTTCGGATGGCCGCAGAAATTACTGAGGAAGGAGAAAAAAGATGCTTAGCAGTATTTTTACAGTAGGATTTTTAGTGAGTTTACTGGCGGGAACCATCCGTCTGGCAACACCGATTCTTCTTCCGGCGCTGGGACAGATCTATACACAGCGGGCAGGTATTCTGAATCTGGGTGTAGAAGGAACAATGACAATAGGAGCCGTTGCAGGTTTTTCAGCAGCATATAAAACCGGCAATCTCTGGCTTGGCCTTTTGTCCGGTATGTTTTTCGGCATGCTGTGGAGTCTGATCATGGCATGGCTTTCAGTCACCATGCGTGCCAATCAGGTCATCGCAGGTATTGCCCTGAATATTCTTGGTGCAGGTACAGCGGTTTATGTTTATCGTATTATTTTTGGTGTACAGAGTCTGCCGCCTCAGGTAACACCGTTTGCAGCCGTGAATATTCCGGTATTATCATCTATTCCGGTGATCGGACAGATTTTCTTCCAGCATAATATTCTGGTTTATCTCAGCTATGTGATGGTACTTGTGACATGGTTTATCCTTGAAAAAACAACATTCGGATTAAAGATCCGTGCCGTGGGCGAGCATCCCCGTGCAGCAGATTCCAAGGGTATCAGTGTGGCAGGTGTCCGTTATGCAGCGGTACTCATCGGTGGTCTTTATGCCGGTGCAGCAGGTGCATTTATGTCCATTGCTTATATGAACCTTTTCACAGAATCCATTGTCAGCGGCCGTGGCTTTATCGCTGTTTCTGTTGTTATTTTTGCTCGCTTCATGCCGGTGAGAGCCATGTGGGGCGCGCTGCTTTTCGGTTTTGCCAGTGCCCTTCAGATGCGTCTGCAGGCTCTGGGGATTGATATGGCCAATCAGCTGATGCTGATGCTGCCGTATATCATGACCATTGGAGCATTGATCTTTGCTTCCAAGAAGGCGGAATTCCCGAGTGCGTATACGATTCCTTATTCCCGATTGGAGCGATAGGAATGAAGAAGACAATCAAAATCATCATTGCACTGCTGATTGTCATTATTGCAGGCATAACGGTTGTGTCCGGGTTAAAACATGCAGCTGACGGCCCTTCTGAGGCCTCTGCCGAGAAAGCAGCCATGGCCTATGCGGATGCCATTGATTATCAGTATGAGGATCCGGCGGTTATTTATGAATTTATGACAGATGACTTCCGAAAGGTTATGGGTAAAAGTGAGTTTATCCAGGCTTTTAAGAAAGAACGGTCCTATCCGTATCTGACGCCGCTTTTTATTAATTATGACAGAGTAGAACTCAATGAAGACGGGAAAACCGGTACCGCTTATTATTCCCAGGCAGCCAGATTGCCGGGAATGGTCTATGAAGTGGGACTTGTTTATGAGGATTCCAACTGGCATATTAAAGATTTTGATTCCTTTTTGGACGGCAGCTATCTGGACAAATTCGATACAGTTACTTATGATCTGAAGAGTTATTTTGATACAGAGCATCCGGAAGATGAAGAAATGGAATCTGGGACGGAGTAGCTTCCTGACCGATGTCCGGCGGAAAACGGTGCATTTTGAAAAAATGCATGCAAAATGAGTCATGGAATGATGACATTAAAAATAAAAAGGATAGTGGGGGATAGAGATGTCACAGATGCTGATTCCAAATACAGTGACAGAGGCCTGTCAGATGCTGTCATCCGGCAATCGCGTGGCCTGTGCAGGTGCCACCAATCTCTATGTGGACAGAGAAAAGGGCAAATATCTGGACAGGGATATTGTCAGTCTGCATCGGTTAAAAGAACTGTCAGGCATCAGAGAAGAGAAGGACGGCTGGCATATCGGCAGTCTGACAACATTTGACCATATAGAAGATGCTTTCAGAGGACAGGGTGCCATGGATGCACTGGCTGAAGCCGCATCCTTAGTGGGCGGCCCACAGATCCGCAACAGAGGGACCCTTGGCGGCAATATTTTGTCAGCTTCCCCGGCGGCGGATACCGTTCCGGTTCTGATGGTACTGGAAGCAGGGCTGGTGCTTGTATCAGAGCAGGGTCAGCGCTTTGTACCTGTCAACGGCTTTATGAAAGCACCGGGACGAACAGCCATTCATCAGGGAGAGATTCTGACAGAAATTGTCATTCCAAAGAAGCCGGGTGCTGCGAAATTCAGAAAGGTCGGCAAAAGGAATGCACTGGCCATTTCAGTCATCAATGCAGCCGTTTATATGGAAAAGGAAGCGGGCAGAATAACGGCCCTTTCCATTGCCATCGGTTCAGCAGGCCCGACAGCCCTTCGTGCATTTCATACAGAAGAACTGCTGCGTGCCTGGAAAAGACCGGACAGTGAAGAAAAATGGCAGTCCCTTCATGAAGAAATGTCCATTGCCCTGTCGGAGGATATTTCACCGATTGATGATATCCGGGCAACGGGAAGTTATAGAAAAACTGTAGCTGCCAATGTGGTACTGCAGCTTGTAAGAGAATTATGGGAGGCATGTGAAAAATGATAGCACTTGATTTTATTTTAAACGGAGAAGCCTGCCATACAGAGATTCCCGAAGATGCCACATTGTTAAAGGTGCTGAGAGATATTCTTCATCTGACGGGCACAAAAGAGGGCTGCGGCGAAGGCGACTGCGGTGCCTGTACGGTCCTGGTAGATGGAAGAAGTGTCAACAGCTGTCTGTTTCCGGCTGTTCAGGCGGATGGATGTCAGGTCATGACC
>JBNMJG010000226.1:0-3059 GCA_050873705.1 Coprococcus sp.
CAGCAGATGTTTGCAGGGTGAAAGGCTTTTCTGGATATCCAGCTGGCGGATGTTCTCAAAAAGACGATGCCCTGTGTCTGAAAAGGAATCCGAATCACTGTAGTTTCGCCAGCGTTCTTCCAGAAAACGGTATGTAAAACTATGGCCGCCATAGGTCAGAACCTGATGATAACCGGTGAGAATCTGTCGGAAAACTTCCATCAATTTGCGCTCGTCCATGCGTTTCTCGGCAAGAAGGCAGCGAAAATGCCAGCCATTGTTCTCCATCCATCCCAGGCCGATCATAAAGACAAAGGCATTTCGAGGGGAAAGACCGGTTGTTTCGATGTTCAGGAGAAGGGTGCTGTCGCTGATCTGTATATCTGATGAATAAAAAGTATCAAAAGTAAGCATATGAGGACCTCCTGTCCGTATCTTATCACAAAATCGAACATTTGAACAGTCTCTACTGGACTGAACAGCTGTTTTGTGGTATGATGATTCCCGAAGGAGTGAAAGTCGTGATAGCATTTATTCAGGGAGAATTATGTGAAGTCGGACAAGATACGATTATTGTTGCCTGTCAGGGCATTGGATATGAAATACAGGTGCCGGTATCTGTGGCACAGTCCCTGCCGGATCCGGGCAGCAGAGTTAAAATATATACTTATACTTATGTAAGAGAAGATGCATTGGGATTATTTGGTTTTCTGACCAAAGATGACCTGACTGTTTTTAAACTGCTGATTACAGTGAATGGTGTGGGGCCTAAAGCTGCATTGGCCATTTTATCCTCTATGACGGCGGATGAGCTGCGGTTTGCAATTCTGGCTGAAGATGCCAAGGCTATTTCCAAAGCGCCGGGTATCGGTCCGAAGACGGCCAAGCGGATGATTATTGAATTGAAGGATAAGCTGGATCTTGAGTCGATGATTGACAATCATGGAGATTCGTCGGCAGATGCCGCAGGAAACGCTGAGGCAGCAGCTTCAGTTCGGGATGAAGTTATTATGGCACTTACAGCGCTTGGTTACAGCAATACGGAGGCAGTACGAGCGGTACGTGCTGTTTCAGGAGCAGATGAGATGGACAGCGAGACTTTATTGAAACAGGCGCTGAAGAAGATTATGGTATTTTAGGTGACGGACAATGGCAAAACGAATTATTACAACTGAGTTTGCAGAGGAAGATATAAAGATTGAGAATCACCTGCGGCCTCAGCTTCTGAAAGATTACATCGGACAGCAGAAAGTGAAAGATACTCTTTCTATTTATATTGAAGCAGCCAGACAGAGGGAAGAACCTTTGGATCATGTCCTTTTTTATGGGCCGCCGGGACTGGGCAAGACGACCTTGGCAGGAATTATTGCCAATGAGATGGGCGTGAAGATGAAGGTGACATCCGGTCCGGCTATTGAGAAGCCGGGAGAAATTGCAGCTATATTGAACAATCTGTCAGAAGGGGATGTTCTTTTTATTGATGAGATCCATCGGCTGAACAGGCAGGTAGAAGAAGTCCTTTATCCGGCGATGGAGGATTTTGCCATCGATATTGTGATCGGAAAGGGTGCTGCGGCCAGATCTATTCGATTGGATCTTCCGAAATTTACACTGGTGGGTGCGACGACGAGAGCCGGCCTTTTGACAGCACCGCTGAGAGATCGCTTTGGCGTTGTAAGCCGGCTGGAGTTTTATTCAACCAAGGATCTGATGACAATTATCAGAAGATCTGCGGATGTTCTGCATGTGAAGATTGATGAACGGGGAGCAGAAGAACTTGCCAGACGATCAAGGGGGACACCGCGTCTTGCCAATCGTTTGCTGAAGCGTGTGAGGGATTATGCACAGGTTTGTCATGACGGCGTGATCACTTTGCAGGTTGCCAATGAAGCGCTGGATCTTCTGGATGTAGATAAGTATGGACTGGATCAGTCAGACAGGAATATTCTCTTTACCATGATGGAGAAATTCGGCGGCGGTCCTGTGGGACTTGATACACTGGCAGCAGCGCTGGGGGAGGACTCAGGTACATTGGAGGATGTCTATGAGCCTTATTTGATCAAGAACGGCTTTATACAGCGGACGCCCCGGGGAAGAGTTGTCACAGAACTCGCCAGAGTCCACTGCGGTATTCCAAAAGAGCAGCCTTAAGGAATTAAGACTTGTAATTCCGGATAATTCGTTTATAATAGATGGAAGATGTCTCAACCATTTGACCGGATGAGGCAGATGTTTGTAGTAACTGAAGATGAAGGAGGATATGGAATGGCATCAAAGACAGATGTTCAGGTTTTGCTTGGCGGCAAGGTTTACACGCTGAGCGGCTATGAGAGTGAGGAATATCTTCAGAAGATTGCATTATATATTAACAACAAGATGTCAGAGCTTAATGAACTGCCGGGATATAAGCGTATGGGCAGTGATATGCAGAAAACTTTACTTGAGCTCAATATGGCAGATGATTATTATAAAGCAAGAAAAAGGATCGGCGAATTGGAAGCGGATCTGGAAGATAAGGATAAAGCTGAGTATGATTTGAAGCATGAGCTGATTGCCGCTCAGATTCAGCTGGATGAATCATCCAGAAAGGTCGATCAGCTGAAGGATGAAGTCAATGAGCTTCAGAAACAGATTGTAAAGCTTGAGGCAAAGGCAGATCAGCAGAAGGACTAAAGAGACTTTTGTGAATAATACGAGGGGTTGCTGTACGGATTCATAGTGATAAGTTGCGGCTTCCCCTCATTTGTTCTTTGCAGGACAGGAGACAGAGATGAGACAAATAGAGGTATTGGCGCCGGCAGGTTCTTTTGAGACGATGAAAGCAGCCTACAAGGCGGGAGCAGATGCAGTGTATATGGGAGGTCCGATGTTTGGGGCACGGGCTTATGCGGACAATGCGGATATGGAACAGATGCTTTCAGCCATTGATTATGCCCATCTGCATGGCAGAAAGCTGTATATGACGGTGAATACACTTTTGAAAAACACAGAAATAGAGCGACAGCTGACGGAGTATATCAGGCCATTTTATGAACAGGGACTGGATGCGGTGATCGTGCAGGATCTGGGCGTGATGACGC
>JBNMJG010000227.1:0-3053 GCA_050873705.1 Coprococcus sp.
AAAAAATAAATGAAAGCTGCACAGAGTGTATAATCGCATTCTATGCAGCTTTTTGGCATGGAAAAAAGAAAATATCTATATGACCGAAAAATTGTCTATTTAATCGACAAAATTAAGAAAAATGTAAATTGAACGCCGGCATAGATTAGGCTATAATAGAGATTAATACAGGAGGATGATAAAAATTCATGAGTGATTACAATAAAGATGATATAAAGAACACAGAAGATGAAACAAAATACGAGGATGTCTGCTATATGTGCCGGCGTCCGGAGAGCAAGACAGGACGTATGCTGCATATTCCGAATATGAACAATATGTGTATCTGTATTGACTGTATGGAACGCAGTTTCAGAGTAATGGATGGCAGCAACTATGCAGATCTGATGCAGGGAATGAATATTCAGGATCTTTTTCCCGGCGGCATGAATATGGACGACATGATGAATGTACAGAATCAGATCCCGAAGAAGCAGAAGCTGAAGAAGAAAACCCAAGACAGTGAGAAGGTGCAGCCTGAATTTGATATTAAGAATATTCCGGCACCTCATATTCTGAAAGCAAAACTGGATGAGTATGTGATCGGACAGGATCGGGCGAAGAAAGCCATTGCAGTTGCTGTTTACAATCACTATAAACGTGTGGCAACCAATACGATGGATGATATAGAAATTGAGAAGTCCAACATTCTTATGATCGGCCCGACAGGATGCGGCAAGACATATCTGGTCAAGACACTGGCAAGACTTCTGGATGTGCCTCTGGCCATCACAGATGCCACATCACTGACAGAGGCCGGATATATCGGCGATGATATCGAAAGCGTTGTATCGAAGCTCCTGGCAGCGGCCGATAACGATACAGAACGTGCAGAGCGCGGTATTATTTTTATTGATGAGATTGACAAGATCGCCAAGAAGAAGAATACCACTGCCAGAGATGTCAGTGGTGAATCTGTACAGCAGGGACTTTTGAAGCTGCTGGAAGGCAGTGAGGTGGAGGTGCCGGTAGGTGCCACAAGCAAGAATGCCATGGTACCTCTTGTAACCATTGATACAAGGAACATATTATTTATCTGCGGCGGTGCATTTCCGGATCTTGAGAATATTGTCAGAGAGCGTCTGACAAGTCACAGTTCCATCGGCTTCAGTGCTGAGCTGAAGGACAAATATGATCAGGACAGGAATATTGTCAGCAAAGTGACGATTGATGACCTCAGAGCATTCGGCATGATCCCTGAATTTATCGGACGTCTGCCGATCACAGTGACTCTGGAAGGATTGAACCGGGATATGATGGTACGAATTCTGAAGGAACCGAAGAATGCAATCCTCAGACAGTATCAGAAACTGCTGGCACTGGATGAGGTAGATCTGAGATTTGATGATGAGGCCCTTGGTGTGATCGCAGATAAGGCCATCGCCAAGAAAACCGGAGCCAGAGCACTTCGTTCCATTATCGAAGAATTTATGCTGGATATCATGTACGAGATTCCGAAGGATGACAACATTGGCACTGTTACGATCACCAAAGCTTACATTGAAGGCAAAGGCAGTCCGATGATCACCATGCGCGGAACGCCGGCTCTTCCGGATAGCCCGTCGGCCAATAACTAGGAGAGGAACATCACCGGTCATAATCGTGAATGAAGATGCATATAGTCTGATAAAACGAGCAGGCGGGAAACGTTATGCCGGAAGATCAGGATACTGCGTTTTGCGAAGATGTGATCTACAGTGAAGATTACAGAGACTATATCAAAGAATATTTTCAGGATTTTTCCAGTATCATCCGTACATATCAGCCGGTTTGCATTGAAGCCATCGGCGGCAGGTATGCAGTGATGCATCTGGCTGGAGAAACCTCCATGCAGAGGATTCTGGAAGATTACAATATCAGCATGATACCGGCGCTGTATGGTTTGCTGGATACAGCCGGTCTGGAAGATACCGGTATTTTATATATGCACAGAAACCCTTATCTGAATCTGAGGGGATCCGGTGTGATGATCGGGATCATAGATACAGGGATAGATTATACACATCCGGCTTTTGTCTATGAAGACCGTTCATCGAAGATTTATGCCATATGGGATCAGACAGTCCGTGAGGGACAGAAGCCGGAAGGATTTTTGTACGGGACAGAGTATACAGAAGAACAGATCAATCAGGCGCTGGCGTCGGAGGAAAACCTTGCGGTGGTCCCTTCGGTGGATGAGAATGGTCATGGGACATTCCTGGCAGGTGTGGCAGCCGGAAGAGTCGATGAAGCGGAAGCCTTTTCGGGAGCTGCTCCCAATGCCTCACTGTGCGTGGTGAAGTTAAAGCCATGTAAGCAGTATCTGAGGCAGTTCTATGGTTTGATGACGAGGGAACCGGCCTATCAGGAGAATGATATTATGGCGGGCATCAGTTATTGCATCGGGAAAGCCCGTCAGGCAGAAATGCCTTTGATCATTTTGCTGGGGGTCGGCACCAGCAGCGGAGGACATACAGGACAGTCTTATCTGAGTCAGATGGTGAATGATGTATCCGGGTTCAGCGGTGTCTGTGTCGTCACAGCAGCCGGCAATGAGGCCAATACAAGGCATCATTTTGCAGGTATACTGCCCCAGGGACAGGACCGCGCAGAAGCGGAGATAAGAGTAGATGAGAAAGAGAAAGCTTTTTCCCTGGAGTTGTGGGCCAAACATCCGGATATTTATAACATTGGTATTGAGTCTCCGGCTGGTGAGCGGATTGACCGGGTCACGCCTGCGGGCGGGAAAAGTCAGACAATTCGTCTGATATTTGATCAGACAGAGATATTTGTATATAATCAGCAGGTAGAATCTCAGTCAGGACAACAGGTGATTTTTCTGAGATTTCGTGCACCGACAGGGGGTATATGGAAGTTATCTGTATACGGTGCAGCGGCTGTGAACAGGCGCTTTCATATATGGCTGCCTATGAAGCAGTTTATTTCAGAGGGAACCTATTTTCTCAGGCCGGATCCGGATGTGACACTTTCGGATGCGGCCTGTGCGGATGACGGTATTTCCGTGGGGGCATACA
>JBNMJG010000228.1:0-3050 GCA_050873705.1 Coprococcus sp.
CTATTATTCTGCGGGGCAGATGCATGGAGAGCAGAGAAGATAGAGACGGTGGAAGCCGTGATAGATGACTTACTGCAGGTTTAAAGATGAATCCTGATGAAAAGTTGAAGAACGATATCAATTTTTCATCAGGATTTTTGTATTAAATAGAGAAATGGGATGGCTTTTTGGCGATAACAGGTGTATAACTGATGAAAGATGCGGTGTGAAGCCGCAGTGATTGAATCAAAGTGAAAGGAAGATAGATTATGGAAGTCAGTTTGATTTTAACAGAGCAGATCATTAAATTGTTCATTATTCTGCTGCTTGGTTTTCTGCTTGTAAAATTTGGATTATTGAAAGCATCGGATAGTAAGAGTGTATCTGTTATTCTTGTCTATCTGATTCTTCCATGTATGATCATCAACGCATTTCAGATTGATTATACACCTCAGGTGCGTGCGGGTCTGATATTCACCATTGCAGTATCGATCCTTGTACATGTGATTTTTATTGCAGTGACGGCATTGCTTAAGCGGCCTCTGAGGCTTGATACCATTGAGCAGCTGACAGTCATTTATACCAACGGCGGTATTCTGGTCATCCCTTTAGTCCAGGCCATGCTTGGAGATGACTATGTGATCTATTCCTGCAGTTTTATCGTGGTCCAGATCATTCTTCTCTGGACGCACTGCAAACAGAAGCTGTGCAGCGGGCAGAAGGTCGATCTGAAGAGTATTTTTCTGAATACGAATATGATCGCGATCTATGTGGGCATTATTTTGTTTTTTACACAGATCCATCTGCCGGATGTCATCGGCGGTACGATTGATATGCTGGCCAATATGGTAGGCCCTATGGGCATGCTTCTGGCTGGTATGGCGATTTCGGAAGTACCTTTGAAACAGGTATTTATGACGGGGCGAAACTATCTGGTGGTATTGCTGCGTCTGATTGTTTATCCTGTGATCATATTGGCTGTATTCAAATTATCCGGTGCAGCAGGTATGATACCTGACGGCAAAAATATTCTCATGATCGTGTATCTGGCCTGCATCACGCCGGCCTGTGCAACTGTTACATCTATGGCACAGCTTTATGACAGCAATGCAGCCGAATCCAGCATGTTCTATGTGCTGACAACGATTTGTTCCATCATCAGTATGCCGGTGATGATTTTGATCTATACTATGGTCATCTGAGGAGGGAACACTGCACTTTGCAGAATAAACACAGCGGTGTGAGACGGCAGAACAACGGATAGATAAATTGTACTAAAAATAATAAGTAACATTTTTGCAAGATGTATTGACAAACAAAATTAACGGGACTATAATCTGCTTCAGAAAAGAGAGAGGTCTATGAAAAGGGCAAGCGGCGTATGCTGACTTGCTTTTTGTTTACGCGAACAATGAGCCAAAGTCTGTGCTGACACGAGGCTTTGGCGGATGTCGCGATAACGAGCGGAACTCGCAAAGTGTGTTTTACTCGTTATAGAAATAGAATAGGAGAGTGGATTTTATGACTGTAAGTCTCATTTTAACAGAACAAATTGTAAAACTATTTATTATCCTTATGATCGGTTTCATCATGGTCAGGATCGGTCTTTTGAAGGTTTCCGACAGCAAGAGTATTTCTGTCCTGCTTGTGTATCTGGTACTTCCATGTATGATCATCAATTCATTTCAGATCGAATACACACCGGAAGTACTGAAGGGACTGATCTTTACCGTTGCGGCGGCCGTGATCGCTCATATTGTTTTCCTTATCCTTACGGCATTTTTAAGAAAACCGCTGCATCTGGACATGGTGGAAGAATTGACAACGGTTTATACCAATGGCGGTATTCTGGTGGTCCCTCTGGTGAAGGCACTCCTTGGTACAGAGTATGTGATTTATTCCTGCAGTTTTCTGGCTGTGCAGATGATCCTGATCTGGACGCACGGCAGACATAAGATGTGCAGTGAGGAAAGACTTTCTTTAAAGAAAATCTTTTTGAATGCCAACATTGTGGCAATCTGTGTCGGTGCCTTTTTGTTTATCACAAGAATTGAGCTGCCGGATGTCATCGGCGGAACCATTGATATGCTGGCAGAAATGATCGGACCGATCGGTATGCTCCTGGCTGGTATGGCCATTTCAGAAATTCCGTTCAAAAAGATATTTATGGAAAAAAGAAATTATCTGGCCGTTTTGCTGAGATTGTTTATCTATCCCCTTGTGGTGCTTGTTGTGTTCAAAGTGCTGGATCTGACGGATTGGATCGCGGACGGTAAGAATCTTCTTCTGATCGTCTTTCTTGCATGTGTTACACCGGCCTGCGCTACAGTGACTTCCATGGCACAGCTTTATGACAAAAACAGTGCAGAGGCCAGTCTGTTTTATGTGCTGACAACACTTTTTTCAATTATCAGTATGCCGTTGATGATTCTTGTATTTGAAGTTTTCTGTTAATGCATATGTTTATCCCAGAGCTACGTCCAGGATCATCATCAGGCTGAATCCAACGGCGAAACACAGAGTGCCTACATCGGAATGGCGGCCCTGGGACATCTCGGGGATCAGCTCCTCGACCACAACGTAGAGCATGGCGCCGGCGGCAAAACTCAGCAGATAGGGCAGGGCCGGAATAATATAATGGGCAGCCAGAATCGTCAAAACGGCGCCGATGGGTTCCACGATACCGGAGAGAACACCGCCCGCAAAGGCTTTGCCTTTCTTCATACCTTCGGCACGGAGGGGCATGGAAATGATGGCACCCTCCGGAAAATTCTGAATGGCGATGCCGAGGGACAGGGCCAGTGCGCCGGCGGCGGTAATGGTTGTACTGCCTGAGAGATAACCGGCATAGACGACGCCCACGGCCATACCCTCCGGAATATTGTGCAGCGTTACAGCCAGCACCATCATGGTTGTGCGCTGGAGTTGGCTTTTCGGTCCTTCAGCCTGATCGCTGTTCCGGTGCAGATGGGGAATGATGTGGTCTAAAAGCAGCAGAAACAGGATGCCGATCCAGAAACCGATGGCTGCCGGAAGAAAAGACAGTTTTCCAAAGGATGCCGATTGTTCAA
>JBNMJG010000229.1:0-3038 GCA_050873705.1 Coprococcus sp.
ATCTTCAACTCATCATTCTCCAAAACGATCTCTATCAATTCTTCTTCCGGTACATTGCTCTCAAGCGCTGCAACACCATCTCCATAAAGGCTGAGATTGAAAAGTCCCTCGCCGCCCAGCACTGCCGATGATAAATTCTTCCTGGCCACAACCCTGTTCTGTACATTCGTATCACAGGCAAGGAACATACCATCCTCGATGGTCATGCCGACTGCTCCCCATTCAGACATATCTACCAGAATAATATACTTGTAAGTTGGTTCCAAAACCAGACAGCCCTGACCAACATACACCGGCTTGGCAGCCGTCTCTTTCGTCACAGCTCCCTTGATGGCCTTCCCAAAGAAATCACCAATGCCTCTGACCCCGGATGTCACTTCAACCTGACCGCCCATCCACTGCATGGCACCTGCCTGGATCATCGCTGAATGATTGCTGTCAAGATCAATGACCACCTGTCTCCTTCTGACGTTCATCTTGCTCATAAAATATTCATCCACAGCATTCATCGGAGATACACTGGCATCCTGTATATACTCCAACACATGAAAATTGCCCATGGATTTGATAAACTTCCTGTTCTGATTCTGCAAATTCTCAATTCTCATCAATAAATCCCCCTTCAAATCTGCCTCAACCCCATGCATAACGCTATGCGTTAAGTTATGATAAGAATACTACATGAACTGCCCTTTGTCAATCCCCTTTTCATTTCGTGAATCCCGATCAGAAACATTATTTGACTCATCTCAATGACATCATTCTTCTTCACTTTTTTTATTCAGCCGTTCTACCTCTGCTTTATAAATCATCAACCGAAGCAGGTACTCCGGAAGCTCTCGCTTCTCTGCTTCCCAATCCTGAACGGTACGATACGGTATGCCGTAATAATCACTGAATTCTCTGCGATTCATCCCCAGCCTGTCTCTTAATTCTCTAACTTCTTTTCCTCTTCCCATTGCTAAGCTCCCATCCTGTATAAAACACACTGCTTAAAAAAAGTACCAAAACGCACAATATCCCCGTCAACGACGAGGATATCTTCGATACTGGCATGCAGTAACCGACTTAAAATAATGAAATTGTCGAGACTTGGCAATGATTTGCCGGATATCCATTTGTAGATAGCCTGAGGATTCTCAAATCCCATAGCCCCCTGGACATCTCTGACCGTATAGCCGTTCTTCATCATCAGCTTACGAATCTGTGCGCCAGTCTCTTCCTGTTGGATTGATAAATATATTGGCTGCATATGTATACCTCCTCATTCATCTCCATCCCAAAACACAACCTCATTGTATCACTTTTTGGATACGAAGTCTATCATGATATCAGATAAAACTTACTTTCAATATCTTTTTTGACTTGCCGCACCGCAGCACTAGGCTTTATAAAGTTCTGCTGCCTTGATGCTGTCAGCCGTGATCTCACAGGTCAGATACCATACCTCCACACCAGACTTCTGTGCTTCAGATAAAGCCTGACCAAATGCGGGATGTGTCATCATATTCGGACGAACAAAGGTCACTTTCGGCATTGCTATAACAAAAGCCAGTATACAATGATACCCATGCTGACCGGCATATATCAACTCATGCAAATGCCGGACTGCCCGCTCGCTGGGTGCATCCGGGAAATATCCGATGCCGTCAATTTCCAGAGTGCACCCCTTCACTTCCATCAGATACTTTTCCTCATTCTTTTCCATATAAAAATCAAGTCGGGAATCGCCGTATTTATACTCCGGTTTGATAAAAGTATAATCCTCGTTGGCCAGCCATTCACTAACGACTTTGTTTGGTGCCTGACTGTCAATATTCACCCAACCCAAAAAATCTTTATACACACTGATCAAATCGTATTTTGTTTTCCTATTTGGATTATCCGAATAAGTCAGTGCTATTCTGGCCCCGGGAAACAGCAGCTCCCGCATGCGCCCTGTGTTTTTCACATGAACCGTTTCCTGTATGCCATCAATCAGCACGTCTGCCGTAAAACGGTTATTGCGGCAAATAAATTCACCTTCTGTTACATTCATATATTTCATAAATTACATTCCCATATTCATCGCATAAAACAACACAACCACCTGCATCACCATGATCAAAGGAACTCCTACTGTAAAGTAGGCCTTTTTCGTCTTATGATGAAATCCATACATACCGATCAGTGCTCCCAGAGAACCGCCTATAAAAGCCAATCCAAGCAGTGTGACAATTCTCACTCTCTGCTTATTGGCTTTGGCATTCCTCTTGTCCACTGCAAACACAATCATCGTCAGTATATTCACCACTGCCAGGTAAATAAGCAAACCTCTATGCTGCATCAAATAGTCCCAGAAAGCAATATTAATCTGATCTCCATGATAGCCTTTCACCATCAGAAATAGAATGACCTGAATCACCAACATGCAAAGTGTGAACACTCTTGACATCATATTCTCTTTGACTGCCTTTCTGTCAAACAGAACAACTGCGATCAGAATTCCCGCAGAACCGCCCAGTAGGGCTATGAGCATGCAGAGCTTTTCAAACCACGCTCTTGTCTGATGCTTATAACATAAAACCTTGATACCGTAAATCACCAAAGCAATAATATTGATGATGAGTAAGTACCGGTCAAATGAATTGAAATTCATAGTTGCTGTACCTCTTTTATATCCTTTAATATGTATTTAGGTTTATTATACTCTGTTGATGAGGTTTTCTCTACACATTTTCATACCTTACTATATCCACCAACTTCTCCCTGACAATTCCTATCTATTCCAAAATTATTCTTCTAAAAATCCCATATACTCATCAAACAGATTAAACAACATATTTCCTGAACATACCGGAAGCAGCGCGTCTGATTCTCCCAATTGTACATGGCGATACAAATCATCTGCCTTCGTCAGAACCAAACACGGAATGACATCGTAATCTTCTCCCAGCAGCACTTCTCTGCAATCCAAAAAAGAATGAAACAGACCTCTTGTATCATTTAAATTGCGTCCGATATTCCGGCAGCCCGAAAGCATCGCTTCAAACCACTCA
>JBNMJG010000230.1:0-3038 GCA_050873705.1 Coprococcus sp.
CATTATTTGATGTCTTTATATAAAAGCAAACTCGGTGCCATTTAAAAATTTTAGAAAAATAATAAAAAAAGACACAGATATACCTTTAAAAGGCGGTAAAATGAATGATTAAATGAAAAAAATGTGTACATATTGAAACGTATCAAAATAAAAAATGTGTCATATATTCACTTTTGTAATAAAAAGAATGGCTTTATATTAAAGAAAAGTTTATAATAGTAGATAGAAAATAGTATCTGTTTACTAGAATTGAAAAACGACTATTGGACATAAACAAAAGAGAAGGTGACAGACAATGGACGCAGAGATGAGCAAAAGGGTATTGGATGAATTCCTGAAGAAGACAGAAGATGGATTCATTGTTGTAGATAAAGAGGGGATTATCAGGGAGATTAATGAAAATTATTGTGACTTTCTGGCGCGGGGGCGGGATGAAATTATCGGACGTCCCATTAATGAGGTAATATCAACGACTTCAATGTTGGATGTTCTTAAGAAAAGATATGCCGGAGACGGCAATAATGTCTATGTGCATCCTTACAAGCCGGGGGAAACAAGGGATGATGAGGAAGTTTATGCAGCAGCTAATCGTTTTTGCATTTTTGATGATCAGGATCAGCTGCTGGGGGCAGCGGCACATATGAAATTTCGTCAGCGTGCGTTGGATACATCACAGAAGTATAGAGAGACAGAGCTGAATTATTACAAACAGGAGTATCGGGATCAGATGCAGAAGGAAGGCGGATTTGCGAACTTCAGGGGCAATGATCCGAAGATCCAGCATGTGAAAAATCTTGGCATGCGTATTGCCAAAACGGATTTTCCGGTGCTGATCACAGGAGAAACAGGTACCGGTAAGGAAGTTATCGCCAAATCCATTCATATGGAGAGCAGCCGCAGTGCAGAGCCCTTTGTGGCCATTAATTGCGGGGCTATACCGGCAGAACTGCTGGAATCGGAACTCTTTGGTTATGAGGGGGGATCATTTACCGGAGCCAAAAGACAAGGAAAAATCGGCAAATTTGAGATGGCCAATAAAGGAACGTTTTTTTTGGATGAGATCGGCGATATGCCGCTGCATATGCAGGTCAAGCTTTTGAGAGTTTTGCAGGAACATGAGATTGAGCGTGTCGGCGGAAATCGGCCGATACCGATCGATGTGAGGATCATATCAGCAACCCGCCTGAATCTCATGGAGATGGTACAGGCAGGAACCTTCAGAGAAGATCTGTATTATCGTCTTGCGGTTGTGAATATTCAGACGGTACCCTTAAGAGCCTGCCCCCATGATATTATCCTTCATGCGACGAATTATCTTGATCAGCTGAATCAGCAGTATAAGACAGAGGTCAGTCTGAGTGATGCTGCAAAGCGCTGCCTGAAGGCACACAGCTGGCCGGGCAATGTAAGAGAGCTGCAGAATGTCATTGCCAGTGCTTATGCGACCTGTGAGAACAATATGATCACGATGGATAATCTGCCGAAAGTTATTACAGACAACCACAAAGAAGAATGGGTCATGTCAGATGCTGAAGAGATGACATTGAAGGAAAAGATGAATCATTTTGAAAAACTTCTGTTGGAGGAAGCACTTCACAAGAACAAAAACATGACAGCAGCAGCGGCTGCGCTGGGAATTGAGCGCAGCCTGCTGTATAAAAAATTAAAAAAATATCATATAGAATTTTAGGAATGGCCGGTCAGAGACTATTTGCCGGAGATGACAGCACGGGAGATAACCATTTTCTGAACTTCGGATGTCCCTTCATACAGCGGGATAATACGGGCATCACGGTACATTCTTTCAATGGCATAGTCTTTCATATAACCGTAGCCGCCATGAATCTGAAGCGCTTTATTGGTGACATATACTGCGGCCTCGGAGGCGTAATATTTGGCCATGGAGGCTTCTTTGGTGATCGGTATGCCGGCATCATGAAGCCGCGCAGCATTGATTGTCAGCTGCAGGGCAGCTTCTGTGCGGGTTGCCATATCTGCCAGATACCACTGGATCCCCTGATTGGCATTGATCGGCTTGCCAAACTGTGTACGTTCACTGGAATAAGCAACAGCAGCGTCAATAGCCCCCTGACATAAGCCGACAGCCTGGGAGGCGATACCGATACGGCCGCTGTCAAGACCGGCCATGGCAATGGAGAAACCTTTGCCTTCTTTGCCGAGAAGCTGTGTACGAGGTACGCGGCAGTCATTGAAGATCAATTCTGACACAGCAGCGGAGCGGATGCCCATCTTGTCTTCAGTTTTGCCTACGGAAAATCCCGGAGTATCTCTGTCAACGATAATGGCAGAAAGACCTTTTGTTTTCATAGAAGGTTCTGTGAGTGCGATCAGAATAACGTAATCCCCTTCGTTCGGGCCCATATTGCTGATGAAGCATTTACTGCCGTTGATGATGTAATCATTTCCCTCTGCAATGGCTTTCGTGCGGGCGGAAGCAGCGTCGGAGCCGGCACCGGCCTCGGTCAGAGCGAAGGCACCGACAGCACCGGAAGCAGCCTTTGGAAGATATTTCTGTTTCTGTTCTTCAGTACCGTTTTTTAAAATGATTTCATTAGTGAGGGTATGGACGGCGATCAGTTCTGCAGTACTGGCACATACTTTGGCGATTTCCATGATCATCAGGCATTTGGCGATATTGTCCATGCCTGTTCCGCCATAGGCTTCGGGAATGTTAATGCCAAGGAAACCAACATCGGCCAGCTCCTGAATAAGATCAGGATGAATCTCACCGGTCAGATCCATTTCAGCTGCCAGAGGCGCCACTTTCTTAGCTGCGAAATTCTTTGCCAGATCACGGATCATTTTTTGTTCATCAGTAAGTAATAAAGACATACATATTCCTCCTTCATGTTTTGAAGTTCAGTCATGCCGTAAAGGATGACGGGGTCATTGAGATATAGCCATAAAGCTTGATATTAAGTAAATAAAGCAAATATTATGCCAATTTATATTTGACATTCTTAAATTATTTTTCAATAAATTGTTGACGAATGCGGTATAAATGTGCTATAGTGGTA
>JBNMJG010000231.1:0-3036 GCA_050873705.1 Coprococcus sp.
GGGCCATTTGGATTAACAGCTACTGCTGCGCTGTCTTTGATAAAAGCAACCGGGCAGAACTTATCAAATGTCACATCTACTGTGCCGTCAGAATTGATGTTGATACCTTTCTGGTCTACCATTTCCCACTTTGTGCCATCGCAGTTAACCATGGACATGAGAACTTCGCCCTGTTTTGCGCCAAGGTCAAACTTCAAAGTAATTGTGTTGCCGTCTTCTTCCAGTTTCTTCTGAGCGTCTTCCGGAAGAATTACATCAAAAAGATCACTGACAACGAGATCCTCAACCTTTACATCACTTGTAATACCAGCCAAAGTTGTCTCGATTTCAGGACAAATATCTTTCAGAGAAGCTGCATTCTTGATTTCATCATTGGCCTTCTTCAGTTCATCTGAAGCCTCTGAAGATGAAATAGGAACAACTTTGATCTGATCCATAGGAATGCCTTCTACTTCGTTGCCGTCTTTATCATAGATGATCGCACCAACTTCTGTACCATCGGCTGTCTTTGTTGCAACAACCTTTGGGGCCTCCTTCTGAGTTACACTAGGTGTAAAATTGTCTGCAAATGCAGGGACCGCACTGACACATACCAGTGCAGCTGTGAGTAATAAAGCACTTAATTTTTTCTTCATTCGAATCTCCTCCATTCATTGCTACATTACTTGTTGTCATTGTTACATTGTGCCGCTACCAGAAATCTTTTCTGATTGTTGCCTTTTAAGCAAGTTGAAAGAATAATACTGTTGGTATCAGCACCTTTATATGCCTTTTGATCGATACAGGCGCCAAGTGCCCGGGTCGAAAGGATATCTTGGTAAAAAATATTGGCCACACGCTGTTTGCTGAAATCATAATTGTACAGAATGTGTGTCTTGTCAAAAGGAACTGCCGCAAAAACCGTATAGTGAAGTTCCTTATCCGGGAGATAAATGATAATCTCCTGATGTTCTTTCAGAGATTCTTCATCAGAATAAATTGTCTGAAGAGAACCAAACATCTCCCCATTGTCCATATCATGCCCGTAAATAACCGTCATCGGATCTTCCATGGTCGTACTGTTGTGAGAATGTTCTGTAAACAAACAGCCGGCAACAGCATGATTGCCTTTGTAATCCCTTCTCAGATAATATTCATCCTCTGTCGGATGCTGAAGGATCGGATAACTGATATCCGTTCCCGGTATCTCCAGCCATGCATAAATATCTTCATTGACCGCTTTCAGGCTGTCAAAATCAATCGGGCTTACATAAGCCTCTGTCTCTGAAACCCTTTCACTCTCAGAACTCTGAACAGTCTCCGGCTCAGTTTCTGTCTGCCGGTACTGTGACAAATCCTCATGATGATGTTCCCAGGGGCGCCACAGGGCCATAACCAGAACAACAGCCGCCGCAATAATAATGACGACCAGCCACTTTCTCTTACCCATTATCTATCGCCTCCCTGAAAAAAATAATCTTCCGTCGCTCTAAGCTTATGCACCGCTTCTCTGCCGCCTTTCTCCCGAAGTACTTTCATAGCTTCTCCGATCCTTGGCGGACGGGATGTGAGATTATGACAGTCACTGCCAAGAAAAAAGCCATCCGCTCCCCGGATCAGCTTCATCACCTTTCTTCGGGTATTCCATGACAGAAAAGCTTCCGCATTAAATTGAAAGATCACCCCTTCATCCATCAAACGTTCCAGCAATTCCTTTGAAGAAAGCTTAAAATAGCGATCCACATGAGCCAAAACAACCTGCAGGCGGGGGATTTCATTCAGTCTGAGGATCTCATCAACTGTATGATTCGTCCATTTCACAAAGGGCATCTCTACCAGAAGCAGATCTGTTCCGGTAATCCTGAAGTCAAGCACCTCCCTGGTATGAGAAATACCATCAAACCAGGCAAACTCTGCGCCTCTGTGAAGCCGTGGTCTCTCCTGCGGGAGTTCAGCCTGAAGCTTCGCCCAGGCATGTTCCCTTTTCTCAAAAAAATGATCCGGCTGATCCCGCCACGGGTAAAAATGCGGCGTAAACACAACCGTCCCTGCTTTCTGTTTCTGCTCCATCTGAAGCAGCTTCAGACTCATCTCTACAGAGCGGCTGCCATCGTCAATTTCCGGCAAAATATGCGTATGTAAATCTATCAACGGAATCACTCTTTTCCAGACTTCAGAGCCTTCTTTTTCTTAGGCTGTTTAATGGCTCTCTGACTGTATTCATAGCCGTAACCATATTCATAATTCTTCTTGTACTTACTGTAATACTTCTTGTACTGCTTATCCTGAGAATCAGCCATGGTCATAACCATACCGAGAATATTGGCCTTGACATAACGAAGCTTCGTAATGGTATCATCCAAAGTCGGCTGTAGGCAGTAATTCTGACGCACAACCACAATCATACCATCCAGCTTCTCTGACATAACAAGGGCATCTGTTACGACCCCCACCGGCGGAAAGTCAAAAATAATATAATCAAAATAATACGCCCACATCTCCAGATACTTGTCCATATTCTTGGAATTTAAAAGTTCTGAAGGGTTCGGCGGAATATCGCCGGCCAAAATCAGGCTGAAATTGCGGTCGCCCTCCGGTTTAAGAAGAACAGACTCCAAACTGGTCATGCCTGCCAAAATATTGGATAACCCCTTGCCATTCTCAATACCTAGTTTCTGATGGATACTCGGCAGACGCATATCTGCATCCACCAGAAGCACCTTCTCACCATTCTGAGCAATGGTATATGCCAGATTCAACGCTGTGGTTGATTTGCCTTCACCTCTCATACTGCTGGTAACACCGATCATCTGACACTTCTTACCTGTCGGCAGGGCAAACATCAGGTTCGTTCGCAGCAGCTTATAAGCCTCTGTTCCCGCAAAACTCACATCCGGTCCAAAAACAATCTTTCGTTTATTATCCATTACGCTTACCTGCTTTCTTGCCGTATTCTCCATAATTGCCATATCTTGATCGGGAAGTTCCCTTCTGAGTCAGATCCGGCACAGATGCCAGAATCGGAATATCGTAACGCTTCGTCAGCTCTTCCGGAGA
>JBNMJG010000232.1:0-3023 GCA_050873705.1 Coprococcus sp.
CCCTGAGAAGTTATTTGACACTGTTCATATCGGTGCAGATTTTTCAGCAGAGAAGTTTGTGATCCATTCTGAAGGCAGACGTGCCAAATGCCGTGTCATTGATCTGATCAAGGACCAGATTATTAATAAGGAAATCTTTGAGTGGATGGATGTCAAGGACGGACAGATTGCAGCTGATGTGGACAGAGATATTCTGAAGCTGGCAGTTGTGGAACGATACGGCAAGAATGGCCGTGTTTCAACGGCGCTGGTTCATGGCTTCGGTTTGAAACAGGGTGCGCTGGCGGCTTCGGTTTCTCATGATCATCACAATATTGTTGTGGTGGGAACCAATGACAGGGATATGGCTGTCTGTGTCGAAAAGCTCCAGGAACTCCACGGCGGTTTTGTTTCGGCAGCGGACGGACAGGTGGTTGATGCACTGGCATTGCCTCTTGGCGGCCTGATGTCCACCCTTCCGGCGAAAACAGTGATGAAGCGGATGGATGAGATGAACGAGGCAGTTGAGAAGATGGGATGCCCGATGAAAGCACCATTTATGTCTTTATCCTTTATTTCTCTTCCGACAGTGCCGGAACTGGGATTGACAGATTTTGGCCTGATCGATGTGCTGGGACATCAGATTATTGATATGATCGTGGAGACGGAGGCGTAACATGGAAAGTTACACGGGAAAAGGCCGGGGCCGCGTGGAAGGTATGGACAAGGCCACCGGCAGAGCAGTATATGCGGCAGATTATTATGAAGAGAATATGCTGCATCTGGCGATTGTCCGGTCAGCGTATGCCCATGCCAGGGTTCTGGATATTGATACATCGAGGGTACCTGAGTCGGCCTGGGTTTTTACAGCGAAAGACATTGTGAAGAATAATGTTCAGGATATCCTGCTGGATCAGCCATTGTTGGTGGAGGATAAAGCAAGGTTTCTTGGTGAAGCCATTGCTGTTGTGGCAGCGGAATCCGAAGAAGCTGCAAGAGAAGCTGCGGCAATGGTCCAGGTGACATATGAACCCCTTCAGGTCGTCACGGATGCATTGATGGCAGCAAAGCCGGGCTGTATCAGAGTGCATGATGATACCGAGAATGATGTGATCCGCTTTGATAATGAGAAGGGCGATGCAGCGCAGGGATTTGCTGAGAGCGACCTGATCGTTGAGGATGATTTCTACACGCCGATACAGGATCATGGCTATATGGAGCCGGATGCCTGCATGGCGAAGATTGAGGAGGATGGGCGGCTTCTTGTCTGTTCTTCGACACAGAATGTTTTTCATGATCTGAGAATGGTTTGTGATATTACAGGCCTTACGGAAGATCAGGTACATATTGTGGCAGCCACTGTCGGCGGCGGTTTCGGCGGTAAGGACGGCAGTACCGCACAGCTGTTTACGGCGCTTGCGGCATTTAAGACGAGACGTCCCTGCAAGCTTGTTTTCAGTCGTCAGGAATCCCTGGCAACAACTTATAAACGGCATGCGGTCTATATGCATGTGAAGATGGGATTTAAGAAAGACGGCACCATGATGGCCTTTGACGGCAGCGGTTATCTGGATACAGGTGCTTACGGCGGTCTGGGACCGGCTGTGTTAAGTCTTTTTTCGGAGCATTTTGCGGGACCGTACAATATTCCGAATGTAAAGATCAGCAGTCATCTCTGCTATACGAATAAACCGGTGGCCCACGCCATGAGAGGGTTTGGGGCACCTCAGGGTGCTTTTGCGACAGAATCCCTGATCAGCCGGGCTTCGAAACTTTTAGGCATCGATCCGCTGGAGATCCGTTACAAGAATGGTATTGAGACAGGCATGTACGGCGGTGTGGGACAGAAGATGCGTCATTTTGTAGATTTCAAAGGGGCACTGAAACTGATTGAACAATCAGATCTCTGGCAGGAGAGAAAACACAATACGGACCCGTATGTCGGATACGGCATTGCAGGCGGGCACCTAAGCTGCGGCCTCGGCAAGAATATCCCGGATCAGGCAGAGGTGAAGATTGAAGAAACAGATGGTCATTATACGATTTTCCTTGGTCTGGTAGATATCGGACAGGGAAGCCGGACGGCACTGCAGGCGATGGCGGCAGATGCCCTGGAGACAGATTTTGACAATGTTTCCCTTGTGATGGCAGATACCGACAGGACATTGGACTGCGGATCTACGGCTGGTTCCCGTTCCACATTTATCGGCGGCAATGCCATGCTCAATGCCATAGAGAAGTTTAAAAATGGCGAGAAGGAAACAGGAAAGGCAGATTTCCCTGAAAGTGAGGAGAGTTTTTCTATTGCAGGTTTCCCACATGCTATGTATACATTTATTGCCCAGGCTGTGAAGCTTCGGGTGGATCCTGTCACAGGGCAGGTGACGCTTCTGGATATTGCAGCAGCAACGGAAGCGGGAAGAATTATCAATCCGCTGGCGATGGCGGGGCAGATCCAAGGCGGTGTGGCCATGTCTGTGGGCTATGCCTTTGGTGAGAATTGTCTGTTCAAAGATGGACGATTGCTCAATGACAGTATGTCCACGTATCTGATGCCCACGGCGATGGATTTGCCGCGAATTCAGAGTCTGCATGTGGACGGTTATGAACCGTCGGGACCGATGGGCGTCAAGGGCGCTGCGGAGGTATCCACCGTATCCATCGCTCCGGCGATCGCTGCGGCAATTAATGAGGTATCAGAAGGCAGATTGACCAGTTTGCCTTTCGATATAGAAACTATTTTAAATGGCTTAAAGAAATAGCCGAAGGAGGAAAAGAGATGAAAAAAGGACTCAAATGGGTGGCAGGACTTCTGACACTGGCCATGGTTGTCGGTTCTTTTGCAGGATGCGGCAGTTCATCCTCAAAGGAGACAGCTGCAGCAGGTGAATCTGCAGCAGAAACAACAGCAGAATCAACAGCTGATACAGCTTCAGCAGAAACAACAGGCAAGAAACTGAAAGTGGCTCTGATTCTTCCTGGCAAAAAAGATGACGTATCTTTCAACCAGGCAATGTATGAAGGTATGACAAAGTATGCAGAAG
>JBNMJG010000233.1:0-3018 GCA_050873705.1 Coprococcus sp.
ATCTAAGACAAGCTACCTCATCAATAATGATGCGGCATCGGCTTCATCAAAGAATAAAAAGGCGCGTGAACTGGGTGTGCCGGTCATCACAGAAGAGGAATTGATGGTACTGATGGGCAGCGCGGAATAATGTGCCAATTTTCCTACCAAAATAGTATGAAAAAGACTTGACGAATATGTTATGAAATGATAATATAAAAAGGCAAGTTTTCATAAAAATAAGGGACATATTAACATAGACAATTTCATTGCATATGTATAAGATATGCCGCCAATGATAAATTTTGAATAATTGAAGGAGATGAGCAAATGGATCATTTAGTTTATCTGGATCATGCAGCAACAACTGCAGCAAGACCTGAGGTCGTTGAAGCAATGCTGCCTTATTTTACAGAGAAGTATGGTAATCCATCCAGTATCTACAGCTTAGGTTCAGAGACAAAAGCTGCTATTACACATGCACGTGAGGTTATGGCGAAGTCTATTGGGACGACGTCTGAGAATATATATTTTACAGCCGGCGGCAGTGAATCAGACAACTGGGCACTTGTTGCGACAGCAGAAGCATATGCTTCCAAGGGCAAGCATATTATCACATCTAAGATTGAGCATCATGCTATTCTTCATACATGCGATTATCTTGCATCCAGAGGATATGAGATTACTTATATCGATGTAGATGAGAATGCTGTGATCAAGCTGGATCAGCTGAAAGCTGCGATTCGTCCTGATACAATCCTGACTTCTGCTATGTTTGCAAACAATGAAATCGGTACAATCCAGCCGATTGAAGAAATCGGTGCAATTGCGAAGGAGCATGGCATTTTATTCCATACAGATGCTGTACAGGCTTATTGTCAGGTGCCGATCGATGTCGATCAGATGCATATTGATATGCTCAGTGTCAGCGGTCATAAGATCAACGGACCGAAGGGTATCGGTTTCTTATATATCCGCAAGGGTGTGAAGATCCGTTCCTTTATCCATGGCGGTGCTCAGGAACGTAAACGTCGTGCCGGTACAGAGAATGTTCCGGGTATTGTGGGTCTTGGCAAAGCTGTTGAGATGGCTGTTGCAGACATGGCTGAACGTACAGCTAAGGAAATTGAGCTGAGAGACCGTATGATTGATGCCATTTATAAGAGAATTCCTTATGCACGTCTGAACGGAGACAGAACACGCAGACTGCCGAATAATGTTAACTTCAGTTTCCAGTTTGTAGAAGGTGAATCTATGCTGATCATGCTGGATATGGCACATATTTGTGCATCCAGTGGTTCCGCCTGTACATCAGGTTCTCTGGATCCGTCCCATGTCCTTCTGGCAATCGGTCTGCCTCATGAGATCGCACATGGTTCCCTGAGACTGACTCTGGGTTATGATAATACACAGGAAGAAATTGATGGTGTTGTAGATGAGATTGAGAAGATTGTTGCACGTCTTCGCTCTATGTCACCATTATACGAAGATTTCATCAAGAAAACAGGAGGAAACAAATAATGTACAGCGAGAAAGTTATGGATCATTTCCAGCATCCTCGTAATGTTGGAGAGATTGAGAATGCAAGTGGTGTCGGCACAGTTGGCAATGCCAAATGCGGTGATATTATGAGAATATATTTTGATATTGATGATAACCAGGTGATCAGAGACGTTAAGTTCAAAACATTTGGATGCGGTGCAGCTGTTGCAACAAGCAGTATGGCAACTGAGCTTGTAAAGGGCAAGACAATCTATGAAGCCCTTGAAGTAACAAACAAGGCCGTTATGGAAGCACTTGATGGTCTGCCGCCTGTAAAGGTACACTGTTCACTTCTTGCTGAAGAGGCAATCCATGCCGCTCTCTGGGATTATGCAGAGAAGAACGGCATCAAGATTGAAGGTCTTCAGAAGCCTAAGAATGATATCAGTGAGGGTGAAGAGGAAGAAGATTATTAATCTCCGATTGAATTTAAAGGAGGACTGCTGCAGAATCTGACATAACGCGGCAGTCCTTTTGCTATATCACAGGAAAAAGGAGGATGCATATGGCATCGAAAAAAGTTGTAATAGGTATGTCCGGCGGCGTGGATTCTTCAGTGGCAGCCTGGCTGCTCAAACAGCAGGGCTATGATATGATCGGCGTTACCATGCAGATCTGGCAGGAAGAAGATGATGAGATTGTTGAAGAAAACGGCGGCTGCTGCGGATTATCGGCAGTTGACGATGCCAGAAGAGTAGCAGAACGAATCGGTATCCCGTATTATGTTATGAATTTCAGAGAAGTATTCAGAGAAAAAGTCATCGATGATTTTGTTTCTGAATATGAGAAAGGACGTACACCAAATCCGTGTATTGTCTGCAATCGTTATGTGAAGTGGGAAGCCTTGCTTGAAAAAGCACTGGCATTGGGAGCAGATTATATTGCAACGGGACATTATGCCAGAGTTGTACACCTTCCTAATGGTAGATATGCGATTGAAAAAGCAGCTTTTGACAGAAAAGACCAGACATATGCACTGTATAATCTGAATCAGCATCAGCTGGCACATACATTGATGCCGGTGGGGGATTATGACAAGTCTGAAGTTCGCCGGATTGCTGAGGAGATCGGCCTGGCTGTGGCCAACAAACCGGATAGTCAGGATATATGCTTTGTCTCAGATGGCAATTATCAGGCATTTATCGAAGAATATACAGGAAGAAAACTTCCTGAAGGAGATTTCGTTGACAAAAACGGCAGAGTACTTGGGCGCCACAAAGGAATCGGTGCTTATACCATTGGACAGAGAAAAGGGCTGAATCTTGCGATGGGACATCCTGTTTTTGTGACCGGAATTGACCAGAATGAGAATAAAGTGATTATTGGTGAGAATGATGAGCTGTTTAAGAGAGGACTCTATGCATCTCACGTGAACCTTATGTCCCGCGCATCCCTGGATGAACCGGTACGTTTGACCGCCAAGATCCGTTATGCACACAAAGCAGCCCCTTGTATTGCAAAACAGCTGCCGGACGGAAGACTTTATGTGTGTTTTGA
>JBNMJG010000234.1:0-3005 GCA_050873705.1 Coprococcus sp.
CTGTCTATACTGTATCATTTGTATAAACAGGATTTCTTTTTATTGCAGCGATTTGCTCCTTTTTAACAGAGGAATCCTGATAGTTTTATTATAATTGAATTCTAACTTTAAAACAAGTGCATACCTTCCGCATCCCCCACATATGATTAAAAAGTAGTCAGCGATTTGCAGCGGGTATGGGAGGGCGAGTGTGTGGAAGAAAAAATCAAAGATGTTCTGGATGCTTATACGTTTCAGACAACCCGGGTCTGCCGCGGGAGAGGTGCATTTATCTGTGACACGGACCAGGGAATGAAAATTGTCAAAGCGTATCACCGGTCACCCCAGAGACTGGAGTTTGAACAGCTGGTCAAATATACAATCCGCGACAGAGGATACTATTACGTGGATCAGCTGCTGCCGAATAAAGAGGGGCAGTATCTGAATAACAATAAAGACGGTCAGATGTACACCGTGAGAGACTGGTTTGAAGGGCGTGAATGCGATGTGAAAAATGCAGCAGATGTCCTGGCAGCGGTGAGGCAGCTGGCCGTTTTGCATATGCTGATGCGGCGATGTGACTTGTCGGAGGAGCGTGTAGAACAATTTAGTTTTCAGGATACCAGACAGATTTTTTTGAAAAGAAGAAAAGAATTGCGGGCCATTTACAGCTATATCCGTCAGAAAAAGCAATGGAATGATTTTGAAAAATTATATATGCGTCTGTACGCTGATTGCATAAAGGAAGTAGATGCGGCTATTAGTGAATTGAATCAATTTGACTTTGATGGTCTGCGAAAGAAAGCCATGGATGAACGGACGCTGTGTCATGGTGACTTTAATTATCATCAGGTCATTTTAAACCGAAAATATACCGCAGTGGTGAATTTTGATAAAATGCATTATGATATCCAGATGAAAGATCTGTATCAGTTTCTGAGAAAGGTTCTTGAAAAAAATAACTGGGACAGTTCTCTTGGGGCAATGATCATGGATACGTATCTGTCAGTCAGAACATTGTCAGAAGAGGAAAAAAGGGTTCTGTATGCCATGCTGATTTTTCCGGAAAAGTTCTGGAAAATATCAAATCGTTATTACAATTCGCGAAAAAGCTGGATTTCCGGCGTCAATTATGACAAGCTTTGCCGTTTTAAGAAAACAAGCGGACAAAGGCAGGATTTTCTGAATACATTTAAATATGCCTTTATTTTTTAGGTATCCTGGAGTATAATAAAACCAAATAAAGATAAAGGGAGGTCATTCCGATGGGGTATAAAGAAGTCTACGAAAGCTGGCTTGCGAATCCTTATTTTGACGAAGCAACAAAGCAGGAATTATTGAGTATCAAGGATGACGAGAATGAGATAAAAGAACGTTTCTATGCAGATCTGGAGTTTGGTACAGCAGGTTTGAGAGGTATCATCGGAGCCGGAACCAACCGCATGAATGTTTATGTTGTCCGCAAGACAACACAGGGCCTGGCCAATTACATTATCAAACAGAATGCAGCAGACAAGGGTGTTGCCATTGCCTTTGACTCCAGAAGAATGTCTACGGAATTTGCCAATGAAGCAGCCTTATGTCTTGCAGCCAATGGCATCAAGGCTTACATATTTGAAGCACTGAGACCGACACCGGAATTATCATTTGCAGTCAGACATCTTGGCTGTACAGCTGGTATCAATATCACAGCCAGCCACAACCCGCCGGAATACAATGGTTACAAGGTTTACTGGGCAGATGGTGCGCAGATTACACCGCCTCATGATTCAGGTATCATGGCAGAAGTGAAGGCTGTGACAGATTACAATGAAGTGAAGACAATGGAGCGTGACAAGGCCATTGAAGCAGGTCTTTATCAGGTTATCGGCAGTGATGTGGATGATGTCTATATTGCACAGCTGAAGAAACAGGTGAAGAATCCGGAGCTTATCAAAGAATATGCAGATCAGATCAAGATTGTATACACACCGCTGCATGGTACAGGCAATATTCCGGCTAGAAGAATCATGAAAGAGATTGGCTTTGAGAATGTTTATGTTGTACCGGAGCAGGAACTGCCGGACGGTGAATTCCCGACAGTCAGCTATCCGAATCCGGAATCAGACGAAGCATTTGTTCTTGGTTTAGAGCTGGCGAAGAAAGTAGATGCAGATCTTGTTCTTGCAACAGATCCTGATGCAGACCGTCTCGGTGTCAGAGTGAAGGACAGCGAAGGTATTTACCATACGCTGACAGGCGATATGTCCGGTTGTCTCCTGGCAGACTACACCATCAGCCAGATCAAGGAGAAACAGGGCCTGCCAAAAGACGGCGCGCTGATCAAGACAATTGTTACAACCAATATGGCAGATGCCATTGCAAAATATTACAATGTGAATCTGATCGAATGCCTGACAGGTTTCAAATACATCGGACAGCAGATCCTGAAGTTTGAGACAACAGGTGTTGGTACGTATCTCTTTGGTTTTGAAGAAAGCTATGGCTGTCTGATCGGCACACATGCCCGTGATAAGGATGCGATTGTAGCCACAATGGCCCTTTGTGAAGCAGCTGCTTATTATAAGTCCAAGGGTATGAATCTCTGGGATGCTATGGTGGCTATGTATGAACGCTACGGCTACTATAAGGATGATATCAAATCCATCTCCTTATCCGGTATCGAAGGTCTTGCAAAGATTCAGTCTATTCTCGAGGCTCTGCGCCAGAATCCACCGGCAGAAATCGGCGGCTATAAGGTTGTATCCAGAAGAGATTACAAGAAGGATGAGATTGTTGATCTGGCCACAGGTGAGACAAAGCCAACAGGCCTTCCGTCATCCAATGTTCTGTATTATGACATGACAGATGATGCATGGTTATGCGTCAGACCATCCGGTACAGAGCCGAAGATCAAATTCTATTATGGTATCAAAGGAACATCTCTGGCAGAAGCTGATGAGAAGTCAGAAGCACTTGGTCAGGCTGTACTTGCCATGATTGACAAAATGATGTAAAAATAGTGCGCGGTTCAAGCGCAAATAACA
>JBNMJG010000235.1:0-2973 GCA_050873705.1 Coprococcus sp.
CTGTGGTAAATGCAAGATTTACCACAGGTTTTGAGATTTTAATTGTTGAATATTTACCTGACCTCAATGTACTGTGCATAGACATAGCCGTCATAATTCGTACCACTGTATTTTACATTGATATGGTACCATTTATCGCCATCTTCATCCTGTACAGTTCCAGTTATATTAACTTTTGTTCCGTCATCAAGAACAACCAGAACCTTATAGGATGTACCTGCACCGCTTCTCATATTCAGTGAGCCATCAATCACATAACCTGTTGATGTCTGACTGCTGTCTGAGCCGTTATCTGACTTGCTGCTGTCTGAAGAAGCACTTGCCTTTTTCAGCATATCTGAACGAATATAGCCTGAATTGCCGGACTGTGCTTTAACTTTGTACCATACCGTACCATTGCTGTCTTTTGCCTCACCAAGGACTGTCAATGTATCTTCCATGTAGATAACTTCTACAACACTCTTGGATAATCCTGCACCGCTTCTCATATTCACGCCGTCATCCACTACCTGCATCTTCTGGCCCTTCATATCTGAAGTCGTATCTGTTGTATCATCTTTCTTTGAATCATTGCCGCCTGATGTACCGGCATCCTTCAAAAGATCAGAACGAATATATCCTGTCTTGCCGGCAGACGTCTTTACTTTATACCAGGTATTACCGCTGCTGTCTTTTGTCTGACCAGTTACAGTCACTGTCTCATTCTGGTAAACAACACACACAACACCCTTTGAAGTGCTTGCACCGCTTCTCACATTCACGGCATCATATGCAACCTTCATTGTCTTGCCGGATACATCTGAATCTGTATCAGAACTGCTGCCGTTATTTCCGGAATTGCTTGAATTCTTCTTCGTCAGATAAGAAGAATGTACATAGCCCGTCTTACTTCCTGCTGTAATCTTGTACCATAACGTACCATTGCTGTCTTTTGCCTCAGCTGTAATCGTGACTGCAGTATTCTTAGTCAATGTTGTGACAACCGAATAGTTTGTGCCTGCACCGGAACGCATATTCAAAGCATCACAGTTAACAACTGCCGCAATTGACATTGTGTCCTGATTTGTATTGTCACCGCTGTTGTTATTGTTATTATTACTGTCACTCTTTGTCACAGTAATATATTCTGCATAAACATAGCCCTTATAGCTCTTGCCGCTCTTGGAAAATGTTACGCTGTACCATTTATCACCATTGCCATCCTTGGCAGTTCCTTTAATCGTTACAGCCTGATTTCTTGATACAGTTGTCACTACATCATACTTTGTACCGGCACCGCTTCTAACATTTAATGACGAACAATTAACCTTACCTGTGCCTGACGCATCTGTTGTATTGTCTCCGCCGTTGTTGCTGTCGGAACCATTAGAAGAATTAACAGTAATATATTCAGCACAGGCATATCCTGTCTTACCGCTGACTTTCACTTTGTACCATTTTGTGCCATTACTGTCCTTGGCATCACCAAGAATATCTACCTTTGTACCCTTACTGATAGATGTGATGATACTGTTGCCTGTACCGGCACCGCTTCTTACATAAAGACTTGAACAGTTGACTGTACCGGTTGCAATAACCTTGCCGGAATCTCCTGAAGAATTATTATCAGAAGAACCGTTAGAAGGGTTTCCGGAAACAGTTCCGCCGCTCTTCTTTCCTTTGTAAATAGCCAATCTGTCGATGGATGACTCGCTGTATGTATCAAACAGATTTGTACTGCTGACACCCGGATCCATCATATAAACTGTATCGCCTTCAATTCTGTCAAGTGCTACCCAATGTCCGCCATTACGTACGGAAATAATAACGCCATAACCATCTTTGATATACTTGGCCATTGTAGAAATCTTCTGAGCCTTTGTCATATCTGCCATGCTGACTTTACTCTCGTAAAGCGTAAAGCCATCTGCAGCACCATTGACTTTCGCCCAATATAACGCACCGCCGGAAGTAAAACCACCATTATTGTTCAGATAATTAACAAGTGTTTTCGGGGTAAAACTGGATGCATCCGCACTGCCTGTATGACAGATCAGCATAGCAATCGCTGTAACCAGACATCCTGAGGACTTCATTGTGTACTGGCTGGATCCCAGATGAATGCTTCCCCATTCCGGATCCGCCTGCGACCATTCCCTGTAAGCCTGACTGGCTGCATTCGCCTGAATCGGCGTCACAAACGGCACACACATGATCATAATCATTAACATTGCCAGTATTTTCTTTTTCATATTTCTTCTTCTCACTTGCCTTTCTCTTGTCTTTTCTAAAAAGTCTTTCTCACCGATATAAAGAATTTATCCATATATCCGCATAACTGCACTTATTTTATCATAAAATTTAACATTTTAAAAGTCATTTTGTAACAAAAATTTAACTTTTGTCAAAGGATCCACAAAAAACAGCTGTGATGCCGCCGCACCACAGCTGTTTTTGTATCATTTATTTCTTTCTGAAGAAAAGTCTGTTCATAGCACTGAAAATCGCACGCACAGATGATCGAGTGATATTGGAACTGATACCAACACCAAAAGCTCTCTCACCGGTCTCTGAATTCATCAATTCAATATAAGATGCCGCCTGTGAATCTGAACCTGTCGTCAGCGCATGTTCCTCGTACATCGTCAGTTTTGTCTTGAAACCGCCCTGATTACACAGTGCATGCTTCACAGCATCGATCGGACCGTTGCCGAACCCTTCGATTGTCTTTAATTCGTCCTTAAATGTATAAGTCAGAATAACCTTTGTATCGTAACCTTCTGCCGTTTCGGAGATATCTTCTGTTCTCATCTTTCTGAAATGCAGAGGATACTTGGCATTGATGTACATCTCTCTGAACTTGTCCATAATCTGTGACGGAGATACTTCTCCCTGACGTTCTGAGATTGCCTGAATCTCATCAGCCAGCTCTTTGTGCATGACCTTTGGCAGTTTGAAGCCATAGTAGTGATCCATAACGAATGCCACACCACC
>JBNMJG010000236.1:0-2957 GCA_050873705.1 Coprococcus sp.
CACCCAGACATACTGCCAGTATGTACACAACCGGTGCTGTAAATAAGATACTGTCAAAACGGTCCAGAATGCCGCCGTGCCCCGGTATCAGCCGGCCGTAATCCTTGATGCCTGTATCACGTTTGATCGCTGATGCTGCAAGATCACCAACAACAGCGATCAGCGCACCTACACCCGCGATAATCGCACAGTCACGCATCGGCACGCTCAATGAGATCAGATGTTCCCCGAAAATGCGGCCATAGATAATTCCCAGGATCACTGCACCTGCAATACCGCCCACAAAGCCCTCCACGCTTTTCTTCGGGCTGAGCTTCGGAAACATCTTATGTTTGCCGATGAGCATGCCCACACAGTAAGCACATGTATCATTGCCCCAGGCACAAATAAAAATAAGCGGGATAATATATAACCCATCATTAAGCATACGCACTTTATAGATGAAGGACATAAGAACGACCACATATGCCAATCCTGACAATGCGCAGAAAATCTCATTGGCCTTGTATTTTGGAAAATTGAACACATAAACCGCCATGATAAGCAATGTTCCCACTGCCACGGCCATCAGTTCACCTTCCGGAACGGCCGCCCACAAAAGGATCTCATACAAAACAGCACCAATATAACCCGCTATCGCCGGGCCTTTCTTCTCAATTCCTGAAGCTCTGTATAATTCAAACAGGCCTATCATGGAGATCAATGCCACGAAAGCAAATAAAATATTGCCGCCAAGAAGCATTGCCGCCACTGCAATGGCCAGTACGATCACGCCGCTGATCAGTCTTGTAATAAACAATTTAAACACCACCAAATCTTCTGTCACGTTTAGAATATGCCCGAATAGCTTCAATCATTGTCTCTTTGTTATAATCCGGCCAGAGAACAGGCGTAAAATAAAATTCTGAATATGCCAGCTGCCAGAGCAGGAAATTAGAGACGCGCTGTTCACCGCTTGTACGGATCACCAGATCCGGATCCGGCATGCCGGCAGTATCCAGATAGCTCTCAAATAATTCTTCTGTCAATTCATCCGGATCCGTATGACCATCCGCCATCATCTTCTTCATCCCGCGGATCATCTCATCACGGCTGCCGTAATTAATGGCAATTGTAAAGTTAAGTCCTGTATTGCCTGCAGAAGCCTCTTCCACATCTGCAATAGACTTCTGAATATCTTCACTTAATCCCGTCTTATCACCGATGACACGCACACGCATATTGTTCTTTGCCGTACGCTCCAGACAGTCTACCAGATACTTTCTCAAAAGCTTCATCAGTGCATCCACCTCAGACTGCGGGCGCTTCCAGTTCTCCGTTGAAAAAGCATACACCGTAAAATACTTGATGCCGAGATCTCTGGTCACTTCACACATATCTTCTACGGTCTTGGCACCCTGCATATGACCGTAATTTCTCGGCATAAAACGTTTCTTCGCCCAACGTCCGTTGCCGTCCAGAATAATGGCCACATGTTCCGGCACATTGAGCATTTCTCCATCTATCATCTTCTCCATCGTATCTTCACCTTCTGTTCATCAAATACATGTATCTTTACAGATATATACGAGGCTGTTGCATCCTCCGTCAAACACACAGATTCTGCAGCAGCCCCATCTACTTACACTATAATGACAGTTTATGCCCCATCAGCAGATTCTGATAACGGGCGGCCTTCCGGCCTGTTAGACTGTCATAATCTCTTTCGTCTTTGTCTCTACAGCCTTATCAACCATAGCAACATATTTGTCTGTGATCTTCTGAAGCTTCTCCTGCAGCTCTGCATATTCATCTTCAGAAATCTCTTTGGCTTTGTTGCTCTTCTTGAAAGCATCATTGCCGTCACGGCGGATGTTGCGGACTGCAGTCTTCGCTGCGTCACCTTTCTTCTTCACATCCTTTGCCAGCTCTTTACGACGTTCCTCTGTCAGTTCAGGGAATACAAGACGGATAGACTTGCCGTCGTTGGTTGGTGTGATGCCGATATCAGAAGCCAGAATCGCTTTCTCGATATCCTTGATCAGTTTGCTCTCCCAAGGCTGGATCATCAGTACACGTGCTTCAGGCACTGTCACATTGCCCACCTGCTGAAGCGGTGTCGGTGTACCATAGTAATCTACCTTCAGTTTATCAAGAATATGCGGATTGGCACGTCCTGCACGAATCGTTGTATATTCGCGTTCCAGTGCATCCAGTGATTTCTGCATCTTTGTCTCATATGGCTGTAACTTCTCATTACTCATAAATATATATCCTCCTGATATTATTCGTTATTAAAATCCGCACGCAGCACTCAGGCTGACATACGAGCAAGGCCTATACAGTCACGTAAGTACCTGTAAACTCCCCGTATAATGTCTTCACAATGCTGTTCTCTTCATTCAGGCCGAATACAACCATCGGCATCTTATTCTCCATGCACATGATTGTCGCTGTCAGATCCACAACCTGTAATCTGTCATCTACAACCTGCTGAATGCTGACGCTGTCAAACTTCTTCGCATTCGGATTGGTCTTCGGATCGCTGTCATAAACACCGTCCACTGCCTTGGCAAGAAGGATCGCATCTGCTTCAATCTCAATGGCACGCAGTGTTGTACCTGTATCCGTTGAAAAATAAGGGTGACCTGTACCGCCGGCGAAGAAAACAACCTTGCCTGCATTCAGATCTGCAACTGCTGCATCCTTTGAAAAAAGCTTTGTAAAAGCACCGCACATAAATGGTGTATAAACTTCTGTCTGCATGCCCAGTGTACGGAAAATCTCCGAAACATAAATACAGTTCATCACTCTACCCAGCATACCGATCTGATCAGACTTCGTACGCTCAATAATCTTGCTGCTGTTGCGTCCGCGCCAGAAATTGCCGCCGCCGATCACAATCGCCACCTGCGTTCCCTTATCTGTAATCTGCTTCACCTGCTCAGCTACTTCCAGACAAGTGGCCTCATCAAAGC
>JBNMJG010000237.1:0-2937 GCA_050873705.1 Coprococcus sp.
ACACAGGAACAGCCGAAACAGGCTTCTGTCAGACACAAGAAAAGAGTATCTGCTTTTGATTTAAAGTATACCCTTTTTCTTGTTGTGTCTGTAGGAATTACCCTCGGCACCTGTTTTATGTATCTACACTCCAATTCGGCACTGAGTGATGCCAAACAGAACGTAAGTGCACTGCAGACACAGCTTCAGACTTTACAGGAACAGAATACTTCATTAAAGGGAAGTCTGAATACAAGCATTGATCTGGATCAGATTTATCAGATCGCTACGGGAGAACTGGGCATGGTGTATGCAGATGAGAGCCAGATTATTTATTATAACAGCAGTAACGATGATTATGTACGGCAGTATGAATCTATACCGGACAAACAGTAAGATAGATGACTATAAATTTAGGTGAGTGTTAGATGGCGAAGAAAAAAATACGGAAATTTTCCAAGACAAATAGAAGAAGATTGTTGATTGTGTTTCTATTTGTTCTTGTTTGCTTTGTGTGTCTGATTATAAGACTTGTGCAGATTAATATCGCAGACGGCGATACTTACGAGAAGAATGTACTGGCACTGCTCAATTATGATGGGCAGACGATTCCTTACAAGCGAGGCGATATTACGGACAGGAATGGTACTGTTCTTGCAACGAGTGAGAAGATCTACAATCTTGTCCTTGATCCGTATGTTATTACACAAAGTACTGATGAGAAAGCCTCTGAGTATGCTGCTGAGGTATTGGAGAAATACTTTTCAATTGATCAGGCTACAGTGAAGAAAACTTTGGAGGAGCAGTCAAACAGCCGTTATGTTGTTCTGAGGAGAAAGATGACCTATGATGAGAAAAAGCCATACGATGATTTCCTTGCTTCGGAAGACAAAGACGATCAGAAAATCATCAGTGCGGTTTCATCCGGTATCTGGTTTGAAGAAAGTTATCAGAGAATGTATCCTTTTTCCACACTTGCGTGTGATCTGATCGGTTTCACATCCGGGGATGACATAGGTCTGTGGGGAATAGAAAGCTATTATGATAAGATGCTTTCCGGTACAGACGGAAGAAAATACGGTTATCTCAATGATGATGTGGATCTTCAGAAAGTAACAGAGGAACCCCAGAACGGCAAGACCATTGTATCAACCATTGATATCAATATCCAGCGAATTGCTGAAAAGTATATCAGTGAATTTATGCAGGAGACAGGTGCCAAGAATGTGGCGGCATTGGTGATGAATCCGAACAACGGTGAGATTCTTGGTATGGCAAGCGCGCCGGTTTTTGACTTGAATAATCCCAGAGATCTGACCATATCAGGTTATACAGAAGAGCAGCTTGCGAATATGAGTGATGAGGACCTTTCAAAAGCACTTTATACAGTCTGGCGTAATTTCTGTGTAAATGATACTTATGAGCCGGGTTCAACTGTCAAGACAATGACAGTGTCCTATGCATTGGATCAGGCATTGGTGGATCCTGATGAGAATTTTGTCTGTGACGGCGGTCAGACCTATACAGACGGAACCTTTGTATCCTGTAACTCTGTTCATGGAGACTTGACATTGACGGAAAGTATTGTTCATTCCTGTAATGATGTTATGATGCAGCTCAGTGACAGGATTGGTGCTGCAAACTTTATCCAGATGCAGAAATTATTTGGCTTCGGTCAGCTGACAGGCATCGATCTTCCCGGTGAAGCAAGCTGCGCGGCAACAATTTATACAGCAGATACCATGGGGCCTGTGGAGTTGTGGACAAGTTCCTTTGGACAGGGCTATAATACAACCATGGTCCAGGTGGCTTCTGCATTCAGTTCCATTGTCAATGGCGGTTATTATTATAAACCGCATGTTGTTTCACAGATTGCATCGGACAGCGGCAATACCATTCAGGTGATCGACAAGACCCTGATGCGGACAACTGTTTCCAAGACAACATCCGATTGGATGAAGAATGCCCTTTATCAGACGGTTGAAAGCGGCAGCGGTCAGCCGGCACAGGTAGCGGGTTACCGTATCGGCGGTAAGACCGGTACGGCCGAGAAAGTGCCGAGAGGTACGAATGCGCGTCTGGTATCTTTTATTGGAGCAGCTCCCATCGATGATCCGCAGCTGGTGGTTTACGTGGTTGTTGATGAAGCTAACGCAGAAGATCAGGGACAGAGTTCCTTTGCATCAACAATTGCAGGCAAGATTTTCTCAGAAGCTCTGCCATATCTGCAGATCTTCCCGACAGAAGAAGTGCCTGAGACAGAGACAGATGAAAATTATGATGACTACAGTGCAGATAATGCGGATGAAGTTGATGCGAATGAGGGTGCTGATGAAGGCGATGGTGTTGATGCGGCTGATGAAGGTGATTATATAAATGAAGAGGACAATGCTGATAATGCCGGAGACAACAGTGACGATGGCGGAGATGACGGACAAGCAGTTGATGACGGCGAATAGCTCAGAGTTCTAAAATAGTTAAAACAACATAATATAATAAAAAATGAAAGCGGACAAATGAATGCAGATTAAAATCTATCACAGACGAAAGATGCTCATCATGGCCGCTTTTATTGTGGGGATTGGCCTGCTTCTGACGGGAAGACTGGTATATCTGATGATATTCCGGTCGGAGTACTATCAGGAGCAGGCCAATGCTTTGCATGAAAGGGAGCGGAGTATTAAGGCTGCAAGAGGAATCATTTATGACAGAAATGGCATTGTCCTTGCAGATAATCAGTCGGTCTGTACGATATCGGTGATCCACAATCAGATCACAGATCCGGAAAAAGTGATTTCGGTATTATCGGATGTTTTGTCCCTGGATGAGACTTCAGTCAGAAAGCGTGTGGAAAAATTATCTTCAATTGAAAGAATTAAAGCAAATGTTTCAAAAGAACTGGGAGATAAAATCCGAAGTTATCAGTTAAAAGGGGTGATGGTGGACGAAGACTATACG
>JBNMJG010000238.1:0-2933 GCA_050873705.1 Coprococcus sp.
GTTTTGTATCATCTGAATTTGCAGAAAGGGGATTTTTTTATGGGGTTAAAGACGGTTGTTTTGAATTCTGAGCGTATGAATTATGACGGCAAGCTGGATCTGTCGGTTTTGTCATCTGAGGTGAAGGAGTATGCCTCCACGGAACCGGATCAGATTCTTGAGCGTGTTCAGGGCATGGATGTTGTGGTGACGAAGGAGATGCCGGTTAGCGGCGATATCATTGCACGTTTTCCGGATTCTGTCCAGCTGATCTGTGAAGCAGGAACGGGATATAACAATATTGACATTGAAGCAGCCAGAGCCAGGGGGATTACCGTATGCAATATTCCGGCGTACAGTACAGAACGTGTGGCACATACGGCTATCATGATGATTCTGAATCTCAGTTCTTCCATGCAGATCCAGCAGGCAATGCTGGCAAGGGGCGATAGAAGCAACTTTACAAAGTGCATGCAGGTCAGTCATGTGGAAGTCAACGGCAAGGTCCTGGGGGTTATCGGAGCAGGAACCATTGGCCGTGAGGTGATCAAAGTGGCTCAGGCACTTGGCATGAAGGTGCTGGCTTATACGAGAACACCGAGGGCAGATGAAGATAATCTCAAATATGTTTCCTTTGAGGAACTGCTGAAACAGAGCGATTATATCAGCCTGCATTGTCCATTGACGCCGCAGACAAGACATATGATCAACAAAGAGACCATCGCCATGATGAAACCGACGGTGTATATTATTAATACAGGCCGCGGCGCCCTGATCGATGAGCCGGCGCTGATTGAGGCACTGCAGGAGGGCAGAATTGCCGGTGCAGGTCTGGATGTCCAGGAGACGGAGCCTCCGGTACAGGACAATCCGCTTTATGATATGCCGAACGTTATCCTGACACCTCACATGGGCTGGAAGGGCCTGGAGACCCGTCAGAGACTGGTATCTATTCTGGCTGCCAATATTCAGGCCTTTGATGAAGGAAGACCTCAGAATGTCGTCAGCTAGTTGTCAGAGAAAATTTCCTGAATTCAAGTAGGAAATAGCCTTTCAAACAGGTTCTTTCATTAAAAAGGTTTGATTTCCTGCATATTTGTGGTAGAATAGCAATATTCGTATAAGAGATGGGAAGTATCCCATACCTTGGAATATTGAGATAGCAGAGGTGCAGGAGAATGATGAATTATATAATTGTGTTTTTTATTTCTATGGTGCCGCTGATTGAACTCCGCGGCTCCATTCTTTATGCCACGGGAGTAGGGCTTCCGTTCCTTCCGGCTTATATAACGGCCATCATCGGCAATATGCTGCCGGTGCCATTTATCTTTTTGTTTGCCAGAAGGATATTGATCTGGGGAGCGGATAAGCCTGTCATCGGCAGATTTTTCAGTTTTTGTCTTGAGAAAGGTGAGAAGGGCGGCAAGAAGCTTCAGGCCAAGGCGGGCAGAGGGCTTTTTGTGGCACTGCTTCTGTTTGTAGGCATTCCGCTGCCTGGAACAGGTGCCTGGACGGGAACACTGGCAGCCAGCCTTCTGGATATGGACTTTAAGTCCAGCGTGGCCGCAGTTATGTGCGGTGTGCTCCTTGCAGGCATTATCATGGGCGCTGCAGGCGCAGGCTTGTTTGGAGCGATTGGCGCATTATTTGGTTAGAAATTTCAACGAGAGAGAGGAAAGAGCTAATGATAAACATGTTGTTAACCGGCGTGCCGGCGAATATAATGGCACTGGCCGGTCTGGTATTTGCTTTTGTTATGACCTGTCTGCTGCTTGCCAAGTGCAATGACAGACTGCCGAAGGATCAGGGAAGAGAATTCGCTGTTAACGGCGCATTGTCCGCAGGCAAGCCAAGAGGTGCCGGATTTATATTTATTCTTGTATTTATTGCAGCTGTTGTACTGTTTTGTGAGCTGAATACAGAGATCATCATTTATCTTGTTCTGCTGGCGGCAGCCATGATGACAGGATTTCTGGATGACTGTTCCAGAGCACCATGGGGAGAACTCAAGAAAGGGCTTCTGGACTTTGCGATTGCAGTCATGGTAGCGGTTACATTTCTGAATTTCAACAGCAACGTTGTAGAATTTGCGATTTTCGGCGGCAGTATCACGATTCCGCCGGTGATCTTCGGTATTCTGACAGTTGTGCTTGTATGGGTATCCATCAACGTCACAAACTGCAGTGATGGTGTGGATGGTCTGTCAGGCACACTGACGATCATTACACTGATCAGTTTATATATGGTTGATCAGATCAAAGGCACAGATCCTGTATTTTCACATACGATCCTGCTTTTTGTGATCTGTATTCTGGCTTATCTCTGGTTTAATGCCACTCCGAGCAAACTGATGATGGGTGATGCCGGTTCCAGAGCCATGGGATTTTTTATCAGTATTGCAGCGCTGAAGACAGGCAGTCCGTTTATCTATATTCCGGTAGCCATCGTGTTGATCCTGGACGGCGGTCTTGGCCTTCTGAAAGTTTCACTGCTGAGATTCCTGAAGATCAAGATTCTCGTGAACACCAGAACACCGCTGCACGACCATGTCCGTAAGGTAATGGGATGGTCCAATACACAGGCTGTTTTCAGATTTGCGATTATCCAGATCATGATTTCAGCGGCAGCTATTTATTTGATTATGTAAGTGATTTGATGACAAAAGGCCGGTTACGGATGAGATTTACCCAGTATTCTGGATACATCTCATCTGCAACCGGCCTTTTTGTAGTGTGCCCGGCGGCGCACATTTCTAACCGGTGTAAGTCCGGAATCCGCCCGGTAGTGGGAAGGATATAGCCGAAGGCAAGGGTGTCCATCGTGAGGTGGAATCTGAAGGAAACTGGATGTGGGGAACTTACTAACCCACGGGCAAATCTCTGGTCTGACGAAGAGAAATCACATATAAGGCTATGTATGAGGGTAAGGTTGCTACACAAACTAAAGCCCAATAA
>JBNMJG010000239.1:0-2930 GCA_050873705.1 Coprococcus sp.
ACCGCATCATAGACATTGGTCCATTCCATGGCCTGATAGCTCTCACCGATGTACTGATCATAACGTTCTTCCATGTAATCTTCTTTTGCCAGACAATGGATCGTCCGGATATTGTGCAGTGTCTCCGGTACATGGCCGGATGCACGACCCACTGCTCTTCTGTTCTCAATCTGGGCTGTCAGCATGTTTTTCTGAACATGTCTTGTAAACAAGAACAAAAAAGGCAGCATGACGATCAGCACCACTGTCAGACCGGGGTTCTGAAACCAGATGACCACCAGAATGCTGATGATCTTGCAGGCATCCGCAAACATGCTGATAATACCGGATGTAAACAGGTTTTCAGCGGTATCTACATCTCCCACAAATCTGGAAACCAAGGTCCCCGGTTCCTGCTGATTGATATTGTCCGCTGTCAGATGCACAAACTTCTCCATGAGACGGCTTCTTAAAGCATGGGTGATCTTCTGTCCGAAGACGATCAAAAGTCCTTCTCTTGCCGACTCCATGAAAGCTGTCACCGCCAGCATAACAAAATACAGAATGATACCCGCCAATGCCACTGTCTGTCCTGCTGTAATTGTATCCACGATCTTCGCCAGAATCAGCGGCGGGATCAATGCGAACACGACAGCACCCACAACTGTACAGACAATGCCTGCAGACAATCCTTTCCACCTGGTGATGGTCTCTAAGATCACATTCCTGACCTGTCTGTTTTTATTCTGCGTCATGATCTGCACCTTCTTTCATTGTCTGTCCCTGCTTCGCCTGTTCGCCATCTGTCTGCGCTCCGTCCATCTGCACTTCATCTGTCTGTGCTTCATCTGTCTGTTCTTCATCTGTCTGCTCTTTAAAAAGCACTTGATATTCCGGTACTTTCTCCATTAACTGCTGATGGGTACCGGAAACTGTCCTGCCATTCTCCATCCAGATGATCTCATCCATCTCCGGGAACAGATACAGACGGTGGGAAATCAGAAGCACAACGGCATCTCTTGTCATTTCACGCAAATGTACAAAAATCTGCTTCTCTGTCTGTTTATCCAAAGCGGAAAAAGGATCATCCAGAATCAAAAGGGGCTTTGGATGCCAAAGTGTTCTGGCCAACGCCAGTCGTTTCGCCTGACCGCCGGAAAGTCTGACACCGCCATTGCCCACAAGGGTTTCAATACCTTTATCCATGCCGGCCACTTCTTCATCCAGACAGACCGCTTTCAAATATGCCGCTGCATCCGCATCGTCTCCCATTAAGACATTGGCCGCCACAGTATCATTAAATAATTCCGGGTCATGGCCCAGATAGCCGATGATGCCGGTTCTTTCAGATGATGTCTGTTTCTGCAGGTCTTTGCCGTTAAAAAGGATTTCACCGTCATATGGATACTCACACAAAAATACCTTTCCCAATGTTGATTTGCCGCAGGCCACAGAACCTGTAATACCGATAATCTGTCCGGGTTCTGCCTGAAAAGAAATGTCATTGAGAATTTTTTTGCCGTCAGGATAAGCAAAGCTTAAATGACGAACCTGAAGCTTCGCCGGCGGACATTCCGGCTGAGGCTCGGATTTCTCTGTCTCATGCATCAGCGGATGGATCCTCTTCCATGAAACCTGTGCTTTATGGACCGCATTAAAAAGTTTGGCTGCGCTGGAGGATTTGACCGCCAGTTTCAAAAAACAAGCCAGGAATGTGGTAAAAGAAGCAATTGTCCATGAGTGCCACCCTGTTCCAAGTACATTTTTCTGTCCGAAATAGAGAATAAACAGCACGCTGGTCATGGAGATGATCCTGTAGATCGGCGGCATGGATGCATTCCATATGTTGGCCTTGACAGCCGACTTCTCATAAGCCGTCAGATTCTCTTCATAGGCAGCCTGTCTCTCTTTCTCGCATCCGAATACACGATAGGTCATGGCATTCTGCGCCCGGTCAAGGGTCGCTGCACTTAAGAACCCGGACTGCTCTTTGTAGGCAGCACCGGTACGCTGGACCACGGTCTTCATCTTTTCTGCTATGGTATAGGACACCGGCGGAAATATCATGCACAGCAGGGCCAGACGCCAGTCATAATATAAAAGCATGCCTGCATAGGCTGCCAGAGCAACGCCTGTATCAAAAATCTCCGTTGTAAACTTACGCATACCCTCTGCACAATCATCCACGTCCAGAATGGCCTTGGTCATGACACTACCTTCGCCTTCCTCCCGCAGACTGGCTCTGCTTTTATGCACAAGACTGCTGTATAAGATTTCTTTCATCCGCCGATTGACGTTATTGGCAAACCGGCGTACATAGAAACGTTTGATATACCTTGAAATCTGGACAATGGCAATAGAGACCACATAAGCAGTCACCAGGATCCGCATATCTGCGAATATACCTTTTCCATTTAATATATCCACCAGGCAGCCCGTCATCTTTCCTTCAAACCATGGCCCCGCCAGAAGGCCCAGGTTGTAGATCAGACCGGATATCGTCACTGCCAGCAGCACTTTCCACTCTGCTTTAAAATAAGATGCAATCTTATCCGCCCTGAATGTTTGATCCTTATTCATCTGATTCTTCTCCCTCATGCTTCTCCACTTCTTCCTTCTCAAGAATGGCCGCTATATTCACGAATCCTGCCCTTCTTTCATTCTTGGACTTCCAGTATAATTTGTCCAGTGTCTCACAAAAGGCGGCTTTCTCATCTTCCGGCAGTTCCGACAGCAGCCATTCATAAAATACAGTCTCAATATGGGCTTTGGAGTTTTTCAGCTGTTCTGCTTTCTCCGTGGCGTATAACAGCTGACTCCTGCCGTCCTCCGGATTCGGTTTCCGGATCAGATAACCTTTGTTCTCCAGACTGGCTACCCGTTTTGCTGCGGCGCCTTTGTCGATTTTCAAAGTTTCCCGTCCTCTTGTCTGTGTAATGCCGGGATGATGG
>JBNMJG010000240.1:0-2913 GCA_050873705.1 Coprococcus sp.
CTTCAGAAACAGCGAAATCATGTGCCTTCTTCAAATCTTCTTCTGAAATTCCCTCAGGTTTCAGTGCCAGCAAAGCTTTGCCGTAAGCATCCATATTGGCAATACGCAGTTCCTCTGTAATCTCGGATTTCGCACGGGCAATAATAGCGGCTGCCTGTTCATCATCAATACCTGCCTCTAATCTCATGCTGGCTGCCAGCCATGTATAATATTCCTTGGCATACGTCTTCTTCACGCCGTCTGCCATGGCATAATCAAAGTTCGGAATGCTCTGTCCGCCATGCATCTCGTTCTGATTGGCCTGGATCGTGATACATGCCAGTGCTGCATAGCTGATAATGGACTGAGGCTCTCTCAGATGACCATGACCGGTTGAAAATCCATTCTTAAACAGCTTGTTCAGGTCAATCTGACAGCATGTCTCTGTCAGCATATAGAAATCCTTGTCATGGATATGGATATCACCATTGATATGGGCTGCTGCGATATCCTTCGGCAAAACATAATTATCAACGAAATACTTCGCACCCTCTGAACCGTATTTCAGCATTGTACCCATGGCTGTATCACCGTCAATATTCGCGTTCTCACGCTTGATATCTTCATCCATGGCACTGGAATAGGTCAGCTTGGAATAAATATCCATCAGATCGGATTCTGTCTGACGGATCTTCGTATGCTCAGCACGATAGAGAATGTATGCCTTGGCAGTCTTCGCATAATCAAAACGGATCAACGTCTCTTCCACAACATCCTGTACATGCTCAACTGTGACAACCTCATCCGGGTTCAGCTGACTGCACACTTTCTGTGTCAGGTAAGACAGATCTGCCGGATCCATCACCTCATCTTCAACTGCCATATTAGCTCTGCTGATAGCATTCAGAATCTTCACTGAATCAAATGCCACCATCTGGCCATTCCTTTTTTGTATCTTCTCTATCATCCAATTACGCTCCCTCTGTTATATATTTTTATTCCTCATATCTTCACTGTTTTCATGGGAAAAGGGCCCATTTACAGCTTTCATACTTTATTTTCAATTTGTTTTATGTTCGTATATATGGTGTTTTTAACTTCATATGATACAACATTTAGTATTATATTGTGCTTTTGATAGAATGTCAATGCTATTGACAGTGTTTTGTAAATTCATACTTCATACTGTATACATATGTCTCTTGCTTCGTACGACATCATAAACAAACACTTTCAAAAATTCCTCAATAGACACATATTCACCGTCAGTTACTGACGACTCAATATCTCCAGAATATCTGCCGGTTTGTCCGCAATCGCCATCGGTTTAAATGATGCCAGCAGTTCACGTTCTCTGAATCCCCAGCTCACCAGTATGCAGTCCATCCCCGCATTCCGGGCCGTCGCTGCATCCACCTCAGAATCTCCGATATATACAGCATGTCCGGCATTGGAGCCAAGACGCTCCAGAGCTGTAAAAACTGTATCCGGCGCAGGCTTCTTCCTGATCCCGGCTGCCTCATTCTCACCAATGGATACCGGCAGCAGATCTCCGAAATATCGCCTGCTGAGCTGACATACCGCATCATGAAACTTGTTGGACACAATGGCCATCTTGAAATGCTCTGCCTGCAGCTGCTGCAAAAGCTCAGGGATTCCATCATAGGCGCGGGTTTTCACATCTGAATGTGCGGCATAATAGGCTTTAAACCATTCATAAATCTCCTGAAAATCATCAGCATTCTTCCCTTCAGGCACTGCCCGGTCCATCAGATTCAGCACGCCGTTGCCGACAAACTGACGGACTTCATCCAATGTCCGCTCCGGTCTTCCGAAATGCTTCAGCGCTGCATTTACACTATCTGCCAGATCCTCCAGTGTATTCAACAGTGTTCCATCCAGGTCAAAAATAACCGTATCGTATTGTCTGCTCATCTTTACCTCCGTTGTACCGAAAAATTTCCGTAATGACTATTATACACCTTTTTATTTTCCCTGCACAGTGTTTTTTGCTCAATACTTTGCCATTTACTGGTAGTACCAGTTTGTTTCTTTTATACATTTTTAGGTTTCAAAATGTCGGATTTATTGGTCATCCTTTTCCCAAATACCTTTTCTTATCTGCTCCTTTACCAATATTTCTCTTGATTTTTGAAAAAAACGCTGTATAGTAGTATCCATGATATAGATTAATACATTTTAATAGGAAGAAAGAGGCGATTTAAATGACTGAAAGAAAACATATAGATCCGACAATTTATACCACACGTCCTACGGATGAACGTCTCGAGAAAGAAAACCGCGTTTACGACCTTCTTGAAGAATTGAATATACCTTTTGTCCGCATTGACCATGACGCCATGAATACCATTGATGAATGTCAGGATGTCGACAAACTCCTGGGCGTTGAAATTTGCAAGAACCTTTTTCTCTGCAACTCACAGAAAACCAAGTTCTACCTTCTGATGATGCCGGGACGCAAGAAATTCGTCACACGGGATTTCTGCAGGCAGATTAACTCATCCCGATTATCTTTTGCTCCGCCGGAATATATGGAAGCCTACCTTGATCTGACCCCGGGCTCTGCAAGTATTCTCGGACTGATGAATGATCACGATCATCATGTTCAGCTTGTCATGGATCAGGAAGTTGTCGATCAGCCATTGATCGGATGCCATCCATGCATCAATACTTCCAGCCTGACATTGGCTACCAATGATGTTCTGAATAAGTTTCTGCCATATACAGACCATGATGTCCTGTATGTGAACCTTTAGTTAGTATGAACAGACACCTTCGATTTGAATTGATCCCATAAAAGGACTGCCGATTCGATGATCAAAGCCTTACATAAATCTTTTGTCATCAAATCGGCAGTCCTTTTGTATCTATCGGCCGCTGCTGCACTACATCTGTTTACGCACAATCTTGTAC
>JBNMJG010000241.1:0-2906 GCA_050873705.1 Coprococcus sp.
CAGCCAAAAGTACGGTTTCTGGGCAAATTATAGCATATTGTTGCAAGTCTATTCTTACAATTCCATCAGAAAATGTTCATGCAGCGCACGTTTCACTTGATCGAAATTACCTCGCTCCGGACATTGGATGGAAACAACCAATCCCTTCTCTGGGAGAATCGTTGTAATCTGTCCGAATGCGCCATCAGCACGATAGGATCCTGGATATGGACTGATCCAGAACTGATAGCCATATCCTACATGCCAGATATCTGCAGATGGCTCGAAGGTAAATTTCGGGGTGGACACCTCCTGCACCCAGTCCCTGCTGACAATCTGCTCGCCCTTCCAGTTACCCTCAGCCAGATAGAGCTGTCCCAGTTTCATCATCTCGGTACAAGTCAGATACATACCTCCGCCGCCATTCGGATGTCCCTGTGGATCATGCTCCCAGAGCGGCCATCCCATATCAAGGGGCTGGAATACCTTCTCATACAGATACTCTCCCATCCGCTTGCCAACGGCCCGTTCTACCATATGAGCAGCCAGAATACTGTCGGCAGAGGAATAGCAGAATGCACTGCCTGGCTCCACAGGAACCGGCTGTGCCATCATATATTTCTCATAATCCGGTGCGCCGACGCCCGGACGTCTGTCCGCATTCATCAGAAGTGCCTTACCAAAGCCACTGGACATGCAGAGCAGATGTTTCAACTGAATCTTCTCCAGATTTGGATCCGGATTTGAAGGAAGTTTATCTTTAAACACTTCCGCCACATGATCTTCCAGGCTTAGTTTTCCCTCTTCTATTGCGAGTCCAACTGCTGTTACCGTAAAACTCTTGGTATGTGAATAAATATTTCTCGGTGCATTTGCTGCGTAGTGCATCTCACAGAGTACCTTGTTCTCATCTCCGACACTGATAGCTTCCAGCGGCAGATTGTGGCTGCTGGCATAACGATGAAATTCCAAAAACTTCTCTTCCAGTAACATAATACCTCTATCCTTTCCGGCAAATCTCTGATGTCAGTCCGATATAACCGATGCGACGTGTCGCAAGGTTAAAACCAATCTATCTGACATCTCCAATCTGGTTCTATTATCTCATACACATCTCTGCATCTGTCGGCAGTGGCATCAGCGGTGCGGACGGCAGGGTCTGATACCAATAAGCAACACTGGTGTAATCATCGTAACGCGGTCCGGTCCAGCCCATGTTGTCGAGTGTCATACGAAACTTATTCTCAAAACGGATCGGGTCTGCAATATGGAAATGATACAGCAGGAATCTCTGCTGTCCGTTATAGAATTCCCGGTTGTCTCCATAGATTGCATACATGCCGGTATATAAGCCGCTGAAGGTCTGATAGCTCTTGATGATGATGTCATTTCCAAATCCATAGGAACCGCCGAAGTAGTCTTCAGTTCCGGTATAGTGGATAGACGGATACGGATCATCGTCCAGATACATGCGGGCTTCGCCTTCTACCCAACAGGTATTGTTGCCATTCATACCAGTTGCCAGAGTCACACCAACAAATTGTCCCCTGCCTTCGATTCCATCAACGATTGTGTAGGTACGACCCTTCTGAACCGGGTGCTCTTGGCGATAGGTGGCATGGAAATAACCAGCCTCCGCCGGAATCTCCTGATAAGCTCCGGTGATAATATAATAGAGATTTTCATCCTTGTCACCACGGTTTTCCATCGTGATCCGAGCTCTCTTATGGAACGGCATCTCAAAATAGCTGTTATAGCCGCGACCAGGAGCTACCAGCATCATGGCAGAATTCAACACCGGATATTTGCCATCCCGGTCCACGAAATTTTCATCATAGGCACATCCGAAGAATGCAGAGAGCGGAGCTTCCACAGACGGATATTCCTGATCATCCCAATACATACGGATGATAAAATGGTGCCCGACATATCCGGTAAACCACATATGCTGAATCACACCCGGTCCTGCAGCATCTACCAAAGTTACAGTTTCCCCTGCAGGAATCGTCACGGTCGGACGAAGCTTGGTGCAGTCACCGCCCTGGGAACCACCTGCGCGTACACCGGTTGGATTCTCTGCGGAAAATGCAAACGTTTTGGAGTTCTGGATCATACAATAGTTGTTCACATTCTTCTCCTCCCTGATCAAACCTGAATCATCTGAAATTATTGCTTACTACGCTATCGCGTTTCTCTATTCACTATAACATTTATCTCCCATGAAGTGACGGAATTACAGAATCATTCCGTCTGCGCCTTCTCATTTTCTTCCCGGATAATCTCCTTTAATTCTTTTCGCATCACATCCAGTGGAGCCTTCTGTCCGGTCCATAATTCGATCTGAGCAGCCCTCTGGAACTGGACATACCAAGACCATTCAGGATTTTGCAGCCCTTCTTCTTAGGATTTTTCAGGAATGCGGTCTTGGACGGGTTGTAGCAGGCATCAAAATAAAACTGTCCTGGCCTGATTAGTTCAAAAGTAGTTCCTTCAATATAGTTACTACCAGAAGGCTCTTGCCTGAATTGCAAAGCATAACCCGTAAAACGATAATAATTTACTCTTTTTAATATATCTTTTGCTTTTTCTCTATCAACGACAATCATCCCGTGAACTATTAACTTATCTAACTGTTCATCAAAGGTCAATGGTTTTTTCAAATCCATAAAATCTCTCATTAACGTAAAAAAGCTGAGCACACGACTCAGCTTGGTCCCCAATGTCCAAAAGACTTCGGGCAACTCTGTTACATATAGTATATTCAAAACTCAGAAAAATTGCAATAGTTTTTATATTTTTTCCGCATTTCCACAGTCCTGCCGTGGCAAACAAATAAAATCTTGATTTTTCTCATATTTCCAGTATTTTCGGGCTTTTCAAGCCTTTTTACCTTTCTTCATTTTTCACTTATTCTGGCATATTTGGGC
>JBNMJG010000242.1:0-2875 GCA_050873705.1 Coprococcus sp.
GGGGAGAGCGGTAGATGGGGGAAAGCCACAGGATATCGATACCAAGTTCTTTCAGATAATCCAGTTTCGAAATAATGCCGCGCAGATCACCAATACCATCGCCGTTGCTGTCCATAAAGCTCTTTGGATAAATCTGATAAGCCACCTTGTCATGCCACCATTGCTTCGTCATATAAAAACCTCCTAAAGGAAAATAAAATCAAAATTGCGTAAATATTCTACCATAAAATGAATCATAGTGGAAGAAATTTCCTGCTATAATGAAATAGAAAGTACAACGTGTCAAATTGTTTGTCAGGATAAAAGAATTTTTTAGCATTATCATTGAAAATGAAAAAATCCCGGGAATTCAAATAATTGTATGCCGTATAGCTTTCTGAAAACGTTTGGCGATGAGCCTGTTTGCAGAAAGTTATGCGGCATCAATTATGGAATTCTCGGGATTTTACCTTTATGCGTCAAGTTTCTTCTGTAAGTTTTTGTTGGCTGTTGCCAGCATCAGTTTAATTCGATTGACCTGGTTGACTTCACTGGCACCCGGGTCATAATCGATGGCCACAATATTGGCTTCAGGATGCTGATGGCGCAGTTCCTTGATAACACCTTTGCCAACGATATGATTCGGCAGGCAGCCGAATGGCTGTGTACAAACGATATTCGGTGCACCGTTGTGAATCAGTTCCATCATTTCACCTGTCAGGAACCAGCCTTCACCGGTCTGATTGCCGATGGAAACGATTGGTTCTGCGTATTTCGCCAGATCACGGATATTGGCAGGCGGGTCAAAACGCTTGCTGGCCTTTAATTCATCGCTGGCGGTCTTACGGATGGCTTCAAGGAAAGCGATGCCGGCATTGCCGAGAATCTGTCCCTTCTTGGACTTGCCGAGCTTCTCATACTTGAAATTCGAGTTGTAGAATGAGTAGAGAAGGAAGTCCAGAAGATCAGGCATGACAGCTTCAGCACCCTCGGATTCCAGAAGATCCACAAGATAGTTATTGGCCGACGGGGAGAACTTAACAAGGATCTCGCCGACAATACCGACTCTTGGTTTCTTGATTGTTTCGTCCAATGGAAGATTATCAAAATCGTGGATAATACCTTTGACATTCTGTTTGAAACTGTTTTTACCTTTGCCGATCATGGAATCCAGACAGATATTCTTCCATTTCTCATGAAGGGCGTTGGCAGAACCGGGAACCTTTTCATAAGGACGTGTTGCATAAAGAACACGCATGAAAACATCACCATAAACAATCGCCTGAAGGGCATTTTTAAGCATTGGCAATGTGTATTTGAAGCCCGGATTCTTTTCGATGCCCTGTGCACTGATGGAGACAACCGGAATCTGTGACATACCGGCATTGCCAAGGGCACGGCGGATAAATCCGACATAGTTGGTTGCACGGCAGCCGCCGCCGGTCTGGGTCATGGCAATGGCTACATGATTCAGATCATAGTTGCCGGAGAGCAGAGCCTTCATGATCTGCCCCACAACACAGATGGATGGATAGCAGGCATCGTTGTTGACGTATTTCAGACCAATATTGATGGCTTCCTTATCACAGTCCGGAAGCAGTTCACAATTCAGGCCTTCATGGCGAAGAGCAGGGATCAGCAGATCAAAATGGATCGGTGACATATTCGGTACAAGAATTGTATAGTTGTCCGCACGCATTTCCTTTGTGAACAGCTGACGATGATGGGCGCTGCTTTCAATGTGGCCGTGGATACCGTGCTGTTCACGCAGACGTATAGCTGCAATAAGAGAACGGATACGGATACGGGCTGCACCGAGATTGCTGACTTCGTCAATCTTCAGACATGTGTACAGGCGCCCGGAACCGTTTAAGATATCCTTCACCTGATCTGTTGTAACTGCATCCAGACCGCAGCCAAAGGAGTTCAGCTGGATCAGTTCCAGATCCTCGTGCTCCTTGACATATTCAGCGGCACAGTAGAGCCTGGAATGGTACATCCACTGATCGGAAACAATGAGCGGACGGTCCGGTTTAGCCAGATGGGAGATGGAATCCTCTGTCAGTACGGCAAATCCATAGGAAGTGATCAGCTCAGGAATACCATGGTTGATCTCTTTATCAATATGGTAAGGACGTCCGGCCAGGACAATACCTTTCATATGGTGCTGCTTCATGTAAGCAAGGGTCATCTCACCCCGTCGCTGAACAGAAGTATGGACAAGTTCAAGCTCTTTCCAGGACTTCTGAACGGCTTCTTTGATCTCGCGAGGGTCAATACTGAAACGTGCAGCAAACTCTTCCACAAGACGTTCTTCCAGATGACGTTCACTTTCAAAAGTCATGAAAGGATTCATAAACAGAATGGAAGGATCAGCCAGTTCTTCAACGTTATTCTTGATATTCTCAGCATAAGAAGTAACGATCGGGCAGTTGTAGTTGTTGGTGGCACCTTCTGTTTCCTTGCGCTCATAAGGAATGCATGGATAGAAGATGAACTTCACATCATGCTGCAGCAGCCACATAATATGACCATGAACAAGCTTGGCTGGGTAGCATGCGGATTCACTTGGAATGGACTCGATACCAAGATTGTAGATCTCATGGGTAGATTCCGGTGAAAGTACAACAGAGAATCCGAGTTCAGTAAAGAAAGTATGCCAGAACGGATAGTTCTCGTACATGTTCAGAACACGCGGAATACCCACAACGCCTCGAGGGGCAGTGTCCTTGTCTAATGGTTTGTAGTTAAAAATACGATTGTACTTATATTCAAAAAGGTTCGGTACGTCGCTGTTGGTTTTGGCACGACCAAGGCCGACTTCACATCTGTTGCCGGAGATATAACGTCTGTTGCCGGTGAATTTGTTCACTGTCAGACGGCAATGATTGGTACA
>JBNMJG010000243.1:0-2873 GCA_050873705.1 Coprococcus sp.
CTATCGCCCCCTGTTCTCTTTGATGCACCTATCATAGCACAGAAAAATACAAAAACAGGAAAAGTCCGGGGATTGTAAGAAAGTTATACGGAGTGAAAGAATTCTGAAAGAAAGTTTAGCCTATCTTTGTTTTTTGTATTTGGTATTTAATTTTGTTTTATATTTATATTTTATTATTTTTGAAATTTGATTTCATTTTATATTGACATTTTAAAATTAATGGTGTATAGTTTCAATATACTTAATTACAACTTGTTGCACAGGGGATATTGATTTATTAGTAGAAAGGGGATCTACAATTATGGAAAGAAAAGGATATTGTATTAACGGAGAGTGGCTGCAGTCTACCAGCGGCAAGTACATGGAAGTTACAGACTCAAGCACCGGCGAAGTGATGGCTGAAGTGCCATGCTGTACAACTGAAGAAGTGGAAGCCGCTATCGCTTCTGCACAGGCTGCATATCCGGCATGGTCTGCACTCTCTATTTCAAAGCGTACACAGATGATGTTCAACTGGAGAAACATTCTTCTGGCTCATCTCGAAGAGCTGACTCTTCTTTGTGCCAAGGAACTTGGTAAGAATCTGGATGAAGCAAGAGGCGATGTTCTGAAGGCCATCGAACCTACAGAACTTGCATGTGCACTGCCGACACTGGTTCAGGGCGACGGCTGTCTCCAGGTAACAACAGGCTATGACACGAATACTTACCGTATGCCTCTTGGTGTATGCGCCGGTATCGTACCTTACAACTTCCCTGCTATGATTCCATGGGGCTGGATGGTTCCGATGGCTATCGCTACAGGCAATACCATCGTTCTGAAAGCTGCAGCACAGACACCGCTGACATCTATGAGAATTCTTGAACTCTTCTATGAAGAAGGTCATTTTCCGAAGGGTGTTGTCAATCTTGTTACCTGCAACAGAACAGAGGCTGACATTCTTCTGACCGACCCTCGTGTGAAAGCGATTACTTTTGTCGGTACAACAAAGGTCGGCAAGATGATCTACTCCCGTGCCAGCGAACACGGCAAGCGTGTACAGGCACAGACAGAAGCCAAGAACCATGCACTTGTCCTTGAAGACTGTGATCTTGAAAGCTCTGTTAACGCCATCATTAACTCTACATATGGCTGCGCAGGCCAGCGCTGCATGGCACTTCCTGTTGTTGTTGTTCAGGAAAGCATCGCTGACAAATTTGTCGCTCTGCTGAAAGAGAAAGCAATGGCTATGAAGATCGGCTGCGCCTATGATCCTGAGACTGACCTCGGCCCTGTTGTTTCAGCCGAACACAAAGAACGTGTCTGCAACTGGATCCAGAAGGGTATTGATGAAGGTGCTGAGCTTGTTCTCGACGGCAGAAATGTTTCCGTTCCCGGATATGAGAATGGCTTCTTCGTTGGTCCTACTATCTTTGACCATGTAAAACCGGGCATGAGCATTGGTGATTATGAAGTCTTCGGACCTGTTACACTGGTGAAACGTGTGAAAGACTTCGATGAAGGCATCCGCATTATGAATGCGAACCCATTTGCCAACGGCTCCGTTATCTTCACTCAGAGCGGCTACTATGCACGCAAGTTTGAGATGATGACTGACGGCGGTATGGTCGGTATCAATGTTGGTATCCCTGTTCCGAGTGCTTACTTCCCATTCTCCGGCAACAAAGATTCCTTCTTCGGCGATCTTCACGTTCTCGGCAGAGATGGTGTTAAGTTCTATACAAGAGCCAAAACAGTAACAACTCACTGGTTTGATGACACTTCCAAAAACCGTACAGTAGGAACATGGGAAGGATCTGTTGAACGCTAATTTAAGATATATATTTCTCCCTTATAAATATATATAGATAACACTTTTATGGGACTGTGCAAGAAGCACAGTCCCATATCTGTTCATACAGATTCAAATCCAATTATCCGGTTGAAAAAACCGTCCCAACAACTTATAATAAATGAAGAATATGTAGAACGGAGATAAAGTGAATCATGAAAACGACTTCAGTCAAAAAAGAAAAAGCTTCTTCTAACCAGGCCATCTCCAAAGGCCTGCAGTTAATCGTATATATGTCCCAGAACAACAGTGCCATGCGCCTTCAGGATATTGCCGAGCTCAGCGGCATGCCTCAGGCTACAGTCCTGCGCTATTTAAGTGCCCTTCAGGAAGATGGCTATGTCTATCAGGATACCCTGTCCGGACGCTATGGCCTGACATGGAAGATTGCAGCCATCGGCCATGAAATACAGAGCCGGACGACACTGCGCAGTATCTCCAGTGATATCATCATGCAGCTTTATGACGAACTCACCCTCGGTATCTGCCTTGTCATTGAACACGAGATGGAATGTATGTATCTGGACTGCTATTACAAGCCGGATCAGATGGGCATGTCTGTTATGCGGATCGGCAACCAGACACCGATGAGCACCACAAGTTCCGGCAAGGTCATTCTCTCCGACTATCCGGAAGCAGATGTCAATGCTTACATCAGCCAGAAAGGACTGGCACATCTGACCGATCACTCCATCACGGATCATGCCCGCTTCCTGGCTGAGCTTGAGAACGTCCGCCGCAATGGCTATGCCATTGATGATGAAGAATGTGAGGACAATCTGAAATGTGTTGCCGTTCCGATCTATGATTACAACGGCAAGGTTGCTGCTGCCGTCAGCGCTTTCGGAACAGCTGACAAGATGCACGCCGATTATATCCAGCAGAAGGTTCTTCCAGAGCTGAAGAAAGCCTCCGAGGCCATCACCTTCCGTATGGGCGGCACTGCTCCTGCCCAGATCTGATCCATATATTTTTCACCCAATATAAACAAATAATGTACTAAACAATCGAGTAGGAGGCGGTGACTAGCCGCCGTCCTCTC
>JBNMJG010000244.1:0-2863 GCA_050873705.1 Coprococcus sp.
AGCTTCCTGGAATTCAACTACATGATCATGCAGAGCTACGATTTCTATGAGTTATTCCAGAGATACGGCTGTAACCTGCAGTTCGGCGGTGACGACCAGTGGTCCAACATGCTGGGCGGTACAGAGCTGATTCGCCGTAAGCTCGGCAAGAATGCATCTGCCATGACTATCACTCTGCTTTTGAACTCTGAAGGCAAGAAAATGGGCAAGACTCAATCCGGTGCTGTATGGCTTGATCCTAATAAGACATCTCCATTCGACTTCTATCAGTACTGGAGAAATGTGGGCGATGCAGATGTTCTGAAGTGCCTGCGTATGCTGACATTCCTGCCGCTTGAACAGATTGACGAGATGGATAAATGGGAAGGCAGCCAGTTAAATCAGGCCAAAGAAATCCTCGCCTTCGAACTGACTAAACTTGTTCACGGTGAAGAAGAAGCCACAAAGGCTCAGGAAAGCGCCCGTGCACTGTTCTCAGCAGGAAGCGCAGCTGATATGCCAACCACAACACTGACAGAAGCTGACTTAAGAGACGGAAGCATCGATATCCTCGGTATCCTTGTAGCTGCAGGCCTCTGCCCGACACGTTCTGAAGCAAGACGTAACGTTCAGCAGGGTGGTGTTACCGTCAACGGTGAAAAAGTTACTGATTTTAAGGCAGCTTACACACCGGAAGACATTATGAAGGAAGACTTCGTCGTACGACGCGGCAAGAAAAAATACAGCAAGATTGTTTTTGAATAAAATAGCGGGGACGGCGCACTAAATATTAAGATGAGTGCAATCCCAGTCTTTCAATTACAGAATCCCGCAGGATTAATTCATCCCAGGCACGTTCGCACTGCCAACGCCTAGCAATGGTACATAAGGCAGTAAAAAACACTGCCTAAGTACCAGCTGGCGTTGAAGCACCTGGGACTGAATTAATCCTGCGGGATTCTGTTTTTAATGTCTGATTGCACTCAATCCAAAATATTTATGCGCCGTCCCGTTAATTTTTTCAAAACTAATTTTGCCTTAACGGATAGCCCATACCAACGGATGCTTATGATTCTATGATTCAAAGTGTTTATTGATCATCGGCTTTTTCTCCGACATTAAGGTTATCCAGGGTTTTCTGCAGTTTTTCGATATTCCCGTCTGCGAAGCAGTAGCCTTTCATGCCGCAGGCTGCGGCGCCGTCGATGTTGAGCTGAAGGTCGTCGATGAAGTAGCTTTCTTCCGGTTTGATGGCAAATTTTTCGAAGAGGCGTTCATAGATTTCTTTCTGAGGCTTTAACAACTTTTCTTCTGCTGAGAAGAGGATGCCATCGAAGCTGTCAACTTCCGGCAGCAGTTCCTGACAGCACATCGGCAGGCGCAGGGAAGCATTGGAGCAGATATACAGTTTGAAGCCCCGCGCTTTCAGGTTTTGGATGAGCGGAATGATTTCTTTGATCGGCTTCATATTATAAATATGCCAATCCCTCATACACAGTCTTGCCGCTTTATGAAGACGCTTCGGCAGGCGGGCACACATCTGGTCGACAGCTTGTTCTTCCGGAATCACGCCCATGTCCAGATAAACCCATTCCGGTGACTGAAAAATTGCAGTAAATACGCGTTTTCTGTCCTTTTTATTCTTTATGTAATGTTTACATACCTTACGTCCATCATAAGCCACAAGGACATTGCCCATATCAAAAACAATATTCTTTATCATTTATTTTTTCCTTTCAAGATTCAAGATTTACATTTTCCGTTACTTTCACATCTTAACATATATTGAACTGCAAATCCATCATCTGTTGTTGAAGGATGAAATATATCCTGAATGAGAAATCCATCACCTTAGCTGTAGATAACGACATGATCCCCTTCCAGAATCTCTGTCTGACCATTTGGGATGATATTTTCATTGCCCCGGCGCACCAGTACGATCAGTGTTCCGTGAGGCAGCATCAGCTCCGCAATGGTTTTGTTGCACCAGCGATGCTTTTTGGTGATCTCCTGTTCCTCAAGATGTTCCTGCCCTCCGGACTCATAGGCCGGAACACTGAGAACAATAGTATCCCCTGCCAGTATCCTTGTATCACCGCCGGGGATCAATGTTTCTCCTTGGCGTTTGATCATCACAGCCAATGAACCTGTGGGCATGCTGACATCTTTTACCAGACGGTTCTCCCAGTTATGCCCCTCTGGGATTTCCATCTGCATCATGGTGATCTCCGATGCTTCCTTATAATCATTGAAAGTCATGCGGACATCACAGCTGTCGTCCACCATCTTCAGCTTCTCTGCCACAAACGGCAGCAGAGTGCCCTGTATGGCAACGGATAAAAGTGCCACCATAAATACCGTATGAAACAATGTATCTGAGGATGAAGAACTGGCCGCGATCACCATAATGGCAAACACAATGGAAGCTGCGCCTCGAAGCCCTGCCCAGGAAATCATCAGACACTGCCTGCTGCTGCATTTAAAAGGCTTCATAATCAGAAATACCGCAGCCGGACGGATGATCACCGTCAGTACAACAGCGATTGCCAGGGATACAAAGAAAATCTGCGGCAGCTTGTGCGGAAAGGACAAAAGCCCCAGCAAGAAGAACAGAACAATCTGGGCCAGACCAGTCATACCGTCAAAAAACGGGATCAACGTTTCTTTACCCCTGATATTGCTGTTTCCCAGCAAAATGCCCATGAGATAAACTGTCAGAAATGCGTTGCCTCCGACGGCCTCCGATAACCCGAAGGCAACCATCACCAGGGCGATCACAAGAATCATATCCATTCCGGCTGCCTGCATCGTTCCCTTTTTCAGTAAAAGAATACCAAGAGAAGCAGCCGCTGCGCCGATAACCAGACCAAACACCACCGGGGCA
>JBNMJG010000245.1:0-2862 GCA_050873705.1 Coprococcus sp.
AATGCCCAGAGAGATACCTTCGGAAATGCTGTAAAAGAAAGGCATGGCAATAATGCAGATATAACTTGGAATGGCATCTGACATATCATTGAAGTTAATCTGTGTGATGGCAGTAAGCATATGCAGTCCTACGATAACCAGAGCAGGTGCTGTGGCAAAGGAAGGAATGGCCAGGAAAATCGGGGACAGAAACAGCGATACAGCAAACAGAACGCCGGTAGTCAAAGCTGTCAGACCTGTTCGTCCGCCTTCGGATATGCCGGAAGCACTTTCAATACAAGTTGTGGCAGTGGATGTTCCGATCACGGCACCGGCAGTGGTTGCGATGGCATCTGCCAGAAGAGCACCTCTGACACGGGGCAATTTGCCATTCTCGTCCAGCATATTGGCTTTCGTTGAAATGCCTACGAGGGTTCAGATGGTGTCAAAAAGATCCACAAATAATAAGGCAAAAAAGACAACGAAGAAATCCATAGTAAGAATACCATGAAAATCCAGTTTAAAAAATATCGGAGACAAGGACGGAACCGATAAACCGTGACTGAAATCAGGGAGCAGACTGTTAAATCCCAGATCAGGATTTGGAACATAGATTCCCACAAACTGGCAGATGATGCCGAGGATCCATGTTGACAGAATGCCCCACAGAATATTGCCTTTGACGTTTCTGATGATCAGGAGGCCGGTAATGAGGATGCCGAAAAGTGCAAGTGCAACGGTAATTCCGACATCGTGAAATGACGCCTGAACACTATGGATGGCATTGTAATCCTTGAGGGAAAAGAGCTGTGTCAGCGTGGAACTGCCAATGACAATATTAGCATTCTGCAGACCGATAAATGCGATATAAAGGCCGATGCCGACTCCGACAGCGGATTTTAAGGAAGTCGGTATTGAATTAAAAATAGCTTCCCGGACGTTGGTCAGTGATAATAAAACAAAGACAACGCCTTCAACAAACACGGCAGTCAGGGCGAATTTCCAGCTGTATCCCATACCAAGCACAACGGTATAAGCAAAATAAGCATTCAACCCCATTCCAGGGATGATAACAAATGGATAATTGGCCAGAAAGGCCATCAGCAGAGAACCGATACAGGAAATCAGTGCCGTAGCAGTAAATAGTGCACCGGAATCCATTCCTGTAGATGAAAGGATCGACGGGTTGACGGCGAGGATGTAGGCAACCGTCATAAAAATAGTGATGCCGGCGGTTACTTCGGTTCGGATATCCGTATGATGTTCGGATAATTTAAATAATTTTTCTAACATGGAAGAGCCCTTTCGTATAGATTGTGTATAATAATAAAAAAACGCGCGATATATTCATCATAGCATATTTGCAAATAAAAGACCAGAAGTGATGAAGATATATATGCGATTCACAAAAGAATTGAAATAGAACAAATATTCGAAAACGTATGTACTTTTTAGAAGAGGGATGATATAATAGGCGTAGTATATTGAAGCACAGGAATGAATTAGGAGAATGCAGATGGATCATTTTGAGTTACACAGTGAATATGCCCCTACCGGCGATCAGCCACAGGCCATAGAGAAGCTGGTTCAGGGTTTTAAGGAAGGCAATCAGTTTGAGACATTATTGGGTGTTACCGGTTCAGGTAAGACCTTTACCATGGCCAATGTGATTCAGCAGCTGAATAAACCAACGCTGATTCTGGCCCATAACAAGACATTGGCGGCACAGCTTTATGGGGAGATGAAGGAGTTTTTCCCGAATAATGCAGTGGAATATTTTGTCTCCTATTATGATTATTATCAGCCGGAGGCTTATGTACCGTCTTCGGATACGTATATAGAGAAGGATTCAGCGATTAATGATGAGATAGATAAGCTGCGTCATTCAGCCACAGCAGCCTTATCAGAGCGCAGCGATGTGATTATTGTTTCGTCAGTTTCCTGTATTTATGGGCTGGGTAGTCCGATTGACTATCAGGAGATGGTGATTTCCCTGCGTCCCGGCATGCTGAAAGACAGGGATGAAGTGATTCGCAAGCTGATTGATATTCAGTATGTGCGAAATGATATGGATTTTAAGCGTGGCACATTCAGAGTCCGCGGTGATGTGGTAGAGATTTTTCCGGCTAATGCAACAGATACAGCAGTTCGCGTGGAGTTTTTCGGAGATGAGATTGACAGGATTACAGAATTTGATGCGCTGACAGGCAATGTAAAAGCACGACTGGAGCATGTGGCTATTTTCCCTGCGTCTCATTATGTTGTTGCGCCTGAGAAGATGGAGAAGGCTATTTGTGCCATCGAAGAAGGACTGAAAGAGCGTGTGGACTGGTTTAAGCGTGAAGATAAGCTTCTGGAGGCACAGCGTATTGCTGAGAGAACGAAGTTTGATATAGAGATGATGCGTGAAACCGGTTTTTGTTCAGGTATTGAGAATTATTCCAGACATTTGTCCGGGTTGAAGCCGGGAGAACCACCGCATACACTTCTGGATTATTTCCAGGATGATTTCCTCATCATTGTGGATGAATCTCATATTACCATTCCCCAGGTGAGGGGCATGTATGCCGGCGACCAGTCACGAAAGACAACGCTGGTGGACTATGGATTCAGACTGCCATCAGCTAAGGATAATCGTCCGCTGAATTTTGATGAGTTTGAATCACATATCAGCCAGATGCTTTTTGTATCGGCCACACCGAATGTCTATGAAGGTGAGCATGAATTATTAAGGGCTGAGCAGGTGATTCGACCAACTGGTTTGTTGGACCCTGAGATTAGTGTACGTCCTGTGGAGGGCCAGATTGATGATCTGATTTCCGAGGTGAATAAGGAAATTGAGCATGGGCATAAGGTACTGATCACGACATTGACGAAGCGAAT
>JBNMJG010000246.1:0-2861 GCA_050873705.1 Coprococcus sp.
AGGTCTGGAGCGTGTTGTAAAAGCACTGAGAGTGATCGCTCCGGAATTGCCATTTGAAATTAAGTTTATCGAGCTGACGGAGCCGCAGCAGCAGATCCGTCTTCACGGATATGTGATTGATGCATTTAAAGTTAACCACCGTGTCACATGTTATGGATATAGTATATCTATTGAGCGTGCAGGTATGTTTGATGTGGAAAAGGCCAAACAAAATGACGTTCCGATGCCGTTCTGGAGCAGGCTGCAGAAGGGTGAGACAATAGAGGCTGACGGACGTGTGTATTCTCCGGAACTTGTTCTGGGACCGGCAAGAAAAGGCCTGAAAGTAACTTATACGACAGATACCAGACCGACGGACAGTATTGTCAGAAATGCCAGGGGCTCGGATCTATTTATCTGTGAAGGCATGTATGGTGAAAAAGGTGATGTCAATAATGCGGTCAAATATAAGCATATGACTTTTGAGGAAGCCGGAAGACTGGCAAAGCAGGCCGGTGTCAAAGAACTCTGGCTGACCCATTATAGTCCGGCATTGAACAGACCGGAGCAGTATATTGAAGATGTACGTCAGATTTTCCAGAATGCTTATCCGGGAAAAGATAAGAAGTCTCTGGAACTGAATTTTGAGGAGTCATAAAAATGGATAAAGACGTTTTAATTTTGGCCATTGAAAGTTCGTGTGATGAAACTGCAGCTGCAGTTGTAAAAAATGGCCGTGATGTATTGTCAAATATTATTTATTCCCAGATCGAACTGCACAAATTATATGGCGGCGTTGTACCTGAAATTGCATCAAGAAAACATATCGAGAAAATCAATCCGGTTATTACCGCAGCTTTAGAAGAGGCAGGGGTGACACTGGATGATATTGATGCCATTGCCGTTACTTATGGTCCGGGACTGGTGGGCGCTTTATTAGTAGGTGTGGCAGAGGCCAAGGCGATCAGTTATGCATCTGGCAAACCTTTAGTACCGGTCCATCATATCGAGGGACATATTTCTGCCAACTATATTGAAAACAAAGATCTCGAACCGCCTTTTTTGTGTATGGTGGTATCCGGTGGGCATACACATCTTGTCCTGGTCAAAGATTATGGGCAGTATGAAATTATCGGCAGGACCCATGATGATGCGGCGGGAGAAGCTTTTGATAAAGTGGCAAGAGCCATTGGCCTGGGATATCCCGGCGGTCCGAAGATGGATAAGCTGGCAAAAGAAGGCAACAGCGATGCGATTACATTCCCGAAAGCACATATTCAGGGAGCACCTTTGGATTTTAGTTTCAGCGGCGTCAAATCAGCTGTTCTGAATTATCTGAACGAGTGCCATATGAAGAATATAGAAGTTAACAGAGCGGACGTGGCAGCCTCCTTCCAGAAAGCGATTGTTGATGTTATTGTTGAACATACAATGAAAGCGGCAAAGGAATACAATATAAAGAAAGTTGCCCTTGCCGGGGGTGTTGCATCCAATAGTGCACTCCGCGGTGCCATGGAAGAGGCCTGCAGCAGACGCAATATCAAATTCTACAGGCCATCTCCATTATTATGTACAGACAATGCAGCCATGATCGGTGCAGCAGGTTACTATGATTTTCTGAATGGCAAAAGAGCCGGGCTTGACTTAAACGCTGTACCAAACCTGAAGATTGGAGAGAAGGCATAATGACAGCGGATGGCAAAAGAACAGCAGCGGTTGTCCTTGCAGCAGGCAGCGGCAAAAGAATGGGAACAGCCGTGCATAAACAGTATCTTCTGATTAAAGACCGGCCGGTGATTTACTATACACTTCGGGCGTTTGAAGATTCAGACGTTGACGAGATTATTCTTGTGACGGGCGCAGATGAAGTTGACTACTGCCGCAGAGAGATAGTGGACGCCTATCACTTCAAAAAGGTGCGTGATGTTGTTGCGGGCGGCAAGGAGCGCTATGATTCCGTTTATGAAGGTTTAAAGGCTTTGTCAGGGTGTGATTACGTCCTTATTCATGATGGAGCCAGACCGTTGATTTCAAAAACATTGATCAATGATAATATCAGTTGTGTGCAGGAAACAAAAGCCTGCATTACAGCTGTGCCTGCAAAAGATACAATTAAGGTGGCGGATGACAAAGAATATGTGGCTGATACACCGGATCGATCCAGATTGTGGCAGATCCAGACACCGCAGAGTTTTTCGTATGCCCTTGTATTGGAAGCTTACAGGAAACGGGAAGAGGCTATGGATGGCACAGTGACAGATGATGCCATGGTGGTTGAAAAGTATACCAGTCATCCAATCAGACTATTAAAGGGAGATTACCGCAATATCAAGATCACAACACCGGAAGATCTGGTGATTGCAGAGGCTTTTTTGAATAATTTGTAATTGTTGTAATTTTTTTGAAAAAAAGTAAAATTAGTTGTTGACATTTAGCTTTTGAGATGATAATATATCTATTGTCGCGTGAGACCTTCCATGAAAGGAACAACGCAATGGAGAGGTGTCCGAGTGGTTTAAGGAGCTGGTCTTGAAAACCAGTGACTCCGCAAGGGGCCGTGGGTTCGAATCCCACCTTCTCCGCTGTATCCACTGGGATACTAATTAAATATCGCTTGTAAGTCAGCTTGTTTGGAGAAGTACCCAAGAGGCTGAAGGGGCTCCCCTGGAAAGGGAGTAGGTCGTTAATAGCGGCGCGAGGGTTCAAATCCCTCCTTCTCCGTTTGGTATTTTCCAAAGGAGAACTGGTTGGCTGAGTGAGAATGAACATTGACAGTTTAATAATAAAACAATCCCGAAAATTCCTAAAAAGAATTTTTAAGAACACAAACCAAAGTAAAACGGGAAGAGATAACAGCTAGCTGTGAATCTTAACCAAAATCA
>JBNMJG010000247.1:0-2829 GCA_050873705.1 Coprococcus sp.
GTATTTATCCTTCTTCTCGGTGTCCTTTAATTGCTTGGCCTGGAGGGCATATTTCTTGCGGCATCGTTCAAGGGCTGTTGTCACGATCCGCCGGAGATCAGAGGAACGCTGACGGATTCTTGTGGCAGCATTGCGGGCGGCATAATAATATCGGAGAACTTCGGAAATACTGTCAAAGTCTTCTTCCTGAAGTTCACCGTAACAGGTCAGTCGGGTAGAAGAAAATTCAGTCGGAGTACCTTCATCTGAAACGATATTCGGCTGATAGCGGTGCTCTATAATATCCTCTTTTAATTTCTCAAATGTTCTGTAAAGATGCAGCTGTTCCAATTCAGATAAAGCTTTGGTGCTGGCACCGGAATCAATGGAAGCACGGAAACAGAGCTCCTCAGCAATGAGGGGGCTGATGCCGGTGATCATTGTATAAATCGCTTTGCCAACTGGTAGAGGCTGTGAGAGCACTTCACTGATAAAAGTTTCTTCATTGATTTCCAGAGGATTCAATTTGTGCTGTGTTTCTGCGATAAAATACGGTCTTCCCGGGAGAACTTCCCTGACGGAGCTGACATTGGCAGAAATATGCTTGATGCTGTCAATGATCGTCATATCAGGCTGACAGAAAATGATATTGCTGTGTTTGCCCATCAGTTCTACAATAAGTACTTTCTCACAGATATCCCCCATTTCATTGAGATGTTCAATATGAAAATGAAGAATACGTTCCAGCCCAGGCTGGGTAATGGAAAGAATCTTGCCGCCGTTGATGTGTTTGCGCAGCAGCATGCAGAAATTCGGTGCCACAGCCGGATTGGCCGGTGTATCGTCGGTCAGGTAGATCAGCGGCAGAGAAGCGCTGGCGGAAATCAGCAGTTTATAATTGGTACGGTTATTCTTAATGCCGAGAATCAGGGCATCCGGTTCCGGCTGATAAATCTTATTAATACGGCCTCCTGTCAGTGTTTCAGAGAGTTCGTATGCGATATTGGATATAACAAGTCCATCTAAAGCCATAATTGATGTACTTCCTTTCTTTTCAATTCAGATAATATCATATCATATTTAAAGAGAACGGGGCAAGGAACTTTTACAGAAAGTACGGAGAGGGTATGCTTTTAGTGTTGACTTGTATTTTTTTGTGTTTTATAATAAAGTGTATATGTCCATATATATCCATCCGAACCTACGGAGGAAGAGGATGGCATATGCAATACCATGAGAGCAGGTGAACCAGATGTTAAAGAGTATGACTGGTTTTGGGCGATGCGAGATCGCCGATAAAGACAGAAAGGTCATTGTGGAGATGAAGTCTGTGAATCACAGATACTGTGATATCACAATTAAGATGCCGAAGAAGCTCGGCTTTTTCGAATCAGCAATCCGTACTCTGCTGAAGAAGTATATCCAGAGAGGTAAGGTTGATGTTTTCATCACTTATGAAGATTATACTGAGAACAGAAGCTGTCTGAAATACAACAAAGAACTGGCGGCGGAGTATATGAATGCCCTTCGCCAGATGTCAGAGGATTTTGGTATAGACAATGATGTCCGTGCTTCTGCGCTTTCACGTTATCCTGAAGTACTCACTCTTGAGGAACAGGCTGTAGATGAGGATGAGCTGTGGCATTTCCTTGAGCAGGCCATTATCAAAGCTTGTGAGGGACTTGTGGAGACAAGGAGTAGAGAAGGCGAGCAGCTGAAGAAGGATCTGATCGCAAAACTGGACGGCATGCTGGAATATGTTGCCTACATTGAAGAACGTTCACCTCAGATTATTGCGGATTACCGGGCACGTCTTGAAGAGAAAGTCAGAGAGCTGCTGGGCGATACGAATATGGATGAGGGCAGGATCGCCATGGAGACAACCATTTATGCAGACAAATTATGCGTAGACGAGGAGATTGTCCGCTTGAAGAGTCATATTGAAGCCACAAGGACAACCCTGATCAATGGCGGAAGTGTCGGACGTAAGCTTGATTTTATCGCTCAGGAGATGAACAGGGAGGCCAATACAATTTTATCCAAGGCCAATGATCTTCTGATTTCCAATACAGCGATCGATCTGAAGACTGATATTGAGAAGGTCAGAGAACAGATTCAGAATATTGAATAGTCAGGGAGAATGCGATGAGCAGATTGATCAATATCGGTTTTGGCAATATGGTCAATGCATCCAAGATCGTGGCCATTATCAGTCCTGATTCTGCACCCAGTAAGCGGATTGTGCAGAATGCAAAGGATGAAGGCCGGGCAATTGATGCAACGCAGGGACGCAGGACCCGGGCAGTGATCATCATGACAGATGATCATGTTGTGCTGTCGGCACTGCAGCCGGAGACAATTGCAGGGCGGTATCAGGGCCGGGAGATACAGGAACAAACAATAGATATGGAAAAGGATGAGGAAGATGAGTGATCAGAAGAGAGGTATTTTGACGATTATCTCTGGCTTTTCAGGAGCAGGAAAGGGAACTGTTGTCCGCAGACTTCTTGAGAAGTACCCTGAGAAGTACAAATTATCCATTTCTGCAACGACACGCAGTCCGAGAAATGGTGAAGAGCACGGTGTGCATTATTTTTTCAAGAGTGATGAAGAATTCCGGCAGATGATTGAAGACGATGCTTTTCTGGAGTATGCACAGTATGTTGAGCATTCTTATGGCACACCCCGTCAGTATGTTGAAGAGAATCTGGCTGCCGGTTATGATGTCATCCTTGAGATTGAGCAACAGGGTGCATTTGCGGTAAAGAAAGCAATGCCGGAATCAATTTTGATTTTTCTGACACCACCGTCGATCGAAGAACTTGAAAGAAGGCTTCGCGGCCGCCAGAC
>JBNMJG010000248.1:0-2828 GCA_050873705.1 Coprococcus sp.
CGCGGCCTCTTTTTGTTTTACACGGATACTGCTGCAGCCTGCTGATGCCCATTCACCGTCATGCTGCCTTCTGTTCGTGAAAATAAAAAAGAGAGGAAGATGTAAATGAGCTACGAAAAAATTTTTGATCTGGTAACAAAAGTGGATGACTTCGTCTGGGGTCCCGCTATGCTTGTCCTGCTTGTAGGCACCGGCATTTTTCTGACAATACGTGTCGGTCTTCTTACCTGGAGAAATCTCGGATACGCCATTAAAAGTACGTTGAGCAAAGAAGCCCGCGCCCAGAAGCGAGGCGACGGAGATGTTTCTCCATTCTCCGCATTAACAACCGCTCTTGCTGCTACCATCGGTACCGGCAATATCGTGGGTGTTGCAACAGCCATGGTATCCGGCGGTCCCGGCGCCCTTGTCTGGATGTGGATTTCCGCCTGCTTCGGTCTGACATCCAAATTCAGTGAGTGTATGCTGGCCATCAAATATCGTGAACGCAACGAAAAAGGTGAAATGTCCGGCGGTCCGATGTACACCATGAAAAAAGCGCTTCCGAAAGGATTTGGGGCAGTTCTCGGCTGGCTGTTTGCCTTATTTGCCGTTCTGGCTTCTTTTGGTATTGGCAATATGACCCAGGCCAATTCTATTTCTTCAGCTTTAAACGAAACTATTGGTTTCTCCAAAGTTGCCATCGGTATTGTCCTGACTGTTCTGTCCCTTGCTGTTATTGTCGGCGGTATTAAATCCATCTCAAAGGTTTCTTCCGTTGTTGTTCCTCTGATGGCCGTTTTCTATATTATCGCAGGTATTATTGTTATCATCGGCAATATTCAGAATGTTCCGGCCGGTCTTGTCATGATCTTCAAATATGCCTTTACACCTCAGGCTGTTACAGGCGGTGTCCTGGGTAATGTTGTTGCCTCCATGATGGCTGCCATGCAGTATGGTATCGCCCGTGGATGTTTCTCCAATGAAGCCGGTATGGGTTCTGCTGCCATCACCGCCGCTGCTGCCACAACAGACCACCCTGTTCGTCAGGCTTATATCAATATGACCGGCACTTTCTGGGATACCATCGTTGTCTGCTCAATTACAGGTCTCTGCATCGCAAGCTCAGGTATGCTCGGCCAGATTGATCCGGCCACAGGCAGCCTCTATACAGGTTCTGCCTTAACAATTGCTGCTTTCAAGACTGTTCTCGGTCCTGTGGGCGGATGGCTTGTCACCATCGGGATTGCACTTTTTGCTTTCTCCACTATTCTCGGCTGGGAATATCATGGCGAAAAAGCCTTTGAGTATCTGCTGAACACACATAAAATGAATATTATTTACCGTCTGGTCTTCTCATGCGTTGTCTTCTTCGGTGCCACTATGCAGTTAGATCTTGTATGGAAGCTTTCAGATATCGCCAATGCCTTAATGGCGATTCCGAATCTGATCTGCATGCTTCTGCTCAGTGGTGAAATTGCCCGGGATATCCGTGAATTCCAGAAAATACTGGATAAAGAGCGCGGCAGATAAACCTGCATCACATAAAAAATTGCATCAGATTTCTTATGAACACGATGCAGCACGATTTGCTTCATTATTCCCGTAAATTGAAAAAGACCCCGATTTTTGATATCTCATTCCATCAATCGGGATCTTTTTTTGCCTTAACTTGCAATGTTCCATTTAATTCAGCTGAAGGCTCTTCACCCATTCCTGAACTTCGATATCGGATACACTGGACGGAAATCGCTTTCCTTCCAGCCAGTTTCCGGTTCCTGCCATTTTCTCCAGCAGACTGCCGCTGTCACCAAGACCTGATGAAGCGGATGTACAGAAAGGAATCACTGTTTTTCCGGTAAAGTCATTGTTTTTTACAAAGTTATTGACCGGCCAGGCAGCTTCTCCCCACCAGATCGGATAGCCAATCAGCACATACTGCACGTCATCCCAGTCTTCCGGTGTTGTCTCATTTAACGACACATCCTGCAGATTAGCATCATCATGCTCCCTGCATACACGGCTTGAAGGATCATTATAATCCAGATCCTCTGCCGAATAAGCTTCAACCGGCTGAAGTTCGAATAATTCACCGTTTACCGCTGCTGCTATCTTTTCAGCTGCGTCCTTTGTATTGCCTGTTCCTGAAAAATATGCCACCAGAATCTTCCCTGATTCAGATCCACCAGAAGTTTCTGCATCACTTTGTCCAACCGTCTCCCCAGTGTCTGAACTGTTTTCTGTGACTGCTTCTGATGAACTCTCTGTACCGGCATCTGTTTCTGTTTTCTGACTTTCTGTCTTATTTGCTCCGCATCCTGCCATCAAAACAACTGCCAAGATACAAGTCAAAAACATCATCCACTTTTTCTGTAATCTCATTTTCTGCCTCCTATTCTAATTTACTTATGATTAATCCTAGTTCTTCTCATCCAACAGTATCACGCCTTCTGCCGGATTTTTGTCAATAGCTCCGACAATCTTATGCGGCAGATAAGGTTCTTCCAGATAAGCGATATCTTCTTCAGTCAATTTTATATTCAATGCATCTGCTGCATCTTCCAGATGAGCCGGTTTCGTTGAACCGATGATCGGAGATGCCACGCCTTTTGCCCACTGCCATGCCAGCGCAATCTGCTGCATCTTGACACCATAGCGTTTTGCCAGTTCCGCAACCCGGCTGACAATCTGCATATCCTGTTCCTCTGTCCTGTCGTATTTGCCCATGGCCACACGGTCTGTACGGCTTCGCAGCGTATCCGAATTCCACTGAGGTCTGGTCAGATGTCCCGCTGCCAAAGGGCTATACGGCATCAGAGATACCCCCATCTGTCTGCAGATCGGTATCA
>JBNMJG010000249.1:0-2827 GCA_050873705.1 Coprococcus sp.
CTGCTGTGGCAGTTGGATATCAAGAATTTTTTTGTCACTGAACTGCCTCAGCTGTTAAAGCGCCTGAATGAGCCATGTCATATTTTATGCACCATGGACATCTGCGGATTTCTTCCGGATCTATCCTATGAAATCAGACGCACGAATCATTACAATACACCTGTTCATATTAAAATGGGCATTAATACCGAACGCAGGGGTGCCGATCATTCTTACATCCCGAAGCTTTATTACCTTCTGAACCATTACAATGATATCAATTTTGACTTTTATGACAACAGCTGCATGGATTACATGAATCTGTTTATTGTCAAAAACTGCGTGGCTGTTCAGTGTGCCCTTGATAAGGATTACCGTATCAGCATTGCTCATATTATCACGGATATTTCGCAGGTCAACAGTCTGTACCAGAAAATCAATTCTGAATTCACCTTGAGCCGACTGATGATCCACTCTTCAGATTCTGAAGAACTGTTTTATAATGGCTATCGAACGGAATTCTATGCCCACAACAGCTTTCAGATCATGGTCACCCGGGGATTTGAATTTCTTCTTCCTGCCCAGATCAATCCACGGCTTATTCAGGCCGCCAGAGATCAGGGCTTCGACGAAAGCATGGCCCAGCTTGTGGCACATCTTGGTATCACCTGGGAAGAAATCTTTGAAAAGGGTGAAATTGATTTCTATCTTTTAAAGACAAACCTGCTGCGTTACATTACTGACGGTACCATCTATTTTGCAGATGTTGTCTACCATATGTCTGTTGAAGAACGCAAAGAACACATTCAGCATGTGCTGGAACTGGTCCAGAAGAATCCGAAAATACGTTTCTTCATCATCGATGATGAATGTATCCCGAACTCCGAATATCTTTTCCAGATGTCCGTTTACAACAATAAGCGCAAACTGTTTTTGAAGAATATGGAGCATTATACCACCCAGCGTGGACCAAGTTTTTATACCATACAGAATGAAAGCCTGATCAGCGAAATCAGTCAGTATTTTGATACACTGAAGTCTGAATCCTTCTGTAATGTCTATCAATCCGAAGATGTTTTCAGATTTTACGAAAAATACGGTACAATGATCGACCGTATGCTTTCGATTGAAGAATAAGCACACCCTCATTCAAATGGCGGCCGCATGTGTGATTCACATGTGACCGCCGTTATTTTATGTCCGATGTATCCAAACTGTTAATCCAAACAGAGATTTCTCTGAGAAGTTCTACTCCTCCACATGATACAATGGTTCAAACACTCTCCGTATCTGCAAACTTTCTTCCTCCATGTCTTTTGCCTCTCCCACTGCTTCTTTGCAAAAATACGCCTGAGAATTGACAAGTGTTTTGCCGCGCTTGTCAATTTTTGTATAACTGCCGTCCGGCTGAAGAATATGCGCTTTCACATTATCCGCCAGCTGAACACTGAGTATATGCTTCACCGCCTTTTTGCATTCCTCATCTTCCACAGGGAACATGATTTCCACACGCTTGTCCAGATTTCTCGGCATCCAGTCGGCACTTCCCATATAAATATCTTCCCAGCCATCATTATAGCAATAAAAGATTCTGCTGTGTTCAAGGAAATTACCTACGATGGAACGCACACGGATATTCTCGCTGAGTCCCGGAATACCGGCTTTCAGACAGCAGATGCCTCTGATGATCAGGTCAATCTCTACACCTGCACAGGAAGCTTCATAAAGCGCCGCAATGATCTTCGCATCACACAGCGAATTCATCTTTGCAATAATTCTTGCTGCTTTTCCTTCTTTGGCATGCTCGGTCTCCCGATGGATCAGCTTTAAAAATCTGTCTCTCAGCCAGATTGGTGCCACCACCAGTTTATTCCAATACGGCGGTTCTGAATAGCCTGACAGCATATTAAACACAGCTGTCGCATCTTCACCGATCGGTTTTGAGCAGGTAAGCAATCCCATATCTGTATACAGTTTGGCCGTCTGGTCGTTGTAATTACCCGTACCGAGATGGACATATCGTCTGATGCCGTCCTCATCCCTGCGGACAACAAGGGTGATCTTACTGTGGGTCTTTAAGCCTCTTAAACCGTAAATAACATGGCATCCTGCCTTTTCAAGCATCTTTGCCCAGAGGATATTATTCTCCTCATCAAAACGCGCCTTCAGCTCCACAAGTACCGTTACCTGTTTGCCGTTCTCTGCAGCCGCTGCAAGGGAAGCAATAATCGGCGAATTACCGCTGACACGGTAAAGCGTCTGCTTAATTGCCAGCACATCCGGATCTTTGGATGCCTGACGGACAAATTCTATAACCGGTGTAAATGTCTGATACGGGTGATGCAGCAGAATATCTTTTCTCCTGATCTGGGTAAAAATATCTTCCTCGGTATTCATGCCCTTTACCGGCTGAGGAATATATTTGTCATATCTCAAATGGTCAAAGCCTTCAAAACCGCTGATTTTCATCAGGAATGTCAGATCCAGCGGACCGCCGATCCGATAAATCGCCTCTTCCGCTACATCCAGTTCTTTTTTCAGGATCTTCAGCAGACGCCGGTCCATATTTTCCTCCACTTCCAGACGAATAACCTCTCCCCATTGACGCATTTTCAGCTGCCTCTGGATTTCTTTCAAAAGATCCGCCGCATCTTCCTCATCAATAGACAGATCCGCATTTCGCATAATTCTGTAGGGATGCGCACAGATCACCTCATAATTTAAGAATAACTTCTGGATATTTTTCTCTATGATCTGCTCAAGCAGAATGACTGTCGTATCCTCTTCATTTTCAGAAGGGATCATGACAATTCTCGGCAGCACATTCGGCACCTGGACTGTTGCAAAA
>JBNMJG010000250.1:0-2806 GCA_050873705.1 Coprococcus sp.
AACAACATGCCTAATGATACAATCGAACGTGGTATCAAGAAAGCTGCCGGCGACCTTGGTTCTGTTAACTATGAAAACAATACATACGAAGGCTACGGCCCAAGCGGTGTTGCCATTATCGTTGAGACACTGACTGACAACCGCAACCGTACAGCTGCCAATGTAAGAAGTGCTTTCACAAAGGGCGGCGGTTCCATTGGTACAAGCGGTTGTGTATCCTTCATGTTCGATAAGAAAGGTCAGATCATCATTGACAAAGAAGAATGTGAGATGGATGCAGATGATCTGATGATGATCGCCCTGGATGCAGGTGCAGAAGACTTCAGCGATGAAGAAGATTCTTACGAGATCATCACTGATCCGGATGACTTCAGTGCAGTTCGTGATGCCCTTGAGAAAGAAGGTATCCCAATGGCTGAAGCTGAGGTAACAATGGTTCCTCAGACATGGGCAACTCTGACCAATGAAGAAGATATTAAGAAAATGAACCGTATTCTGGACCTCCTTGATGAAGACGATGATGTTCAGAACGTTTATCACAACTGGGACGAATAAGAAAGGCGTAAGAAGATGTATCAGTTTGGTTTTATCGGCATGGGCAATATGGGATCAGCAATGCTTAAGGGCTGTCTGTCTGTTTTTCCAACCAACACCCTTGCCTTCTCAAGAAAAGATGCCGCCAAGGGCGAAGCTTTGTCACTGGAAACAGGGGCTGTCTGGATTGACAGTAACCGCGCATGTGCCGAACAGTCCAGATACATTATTCTTGCTGTCAAACCTCAGTTTTATGACGGCGTTTTAGAAGAAATCCAACCGGTACTTGATGATTCCAGGATCATCATTTCACTGGCACCAAGCTATTCAATCGCAGATCTGAAGCAGGCCCTTGGTTCATCCGTGCGTATTGTCCGCGCCATGCCGAATACACCGGCGATGGTGGGTGAGGGTATGACGGGTCTTTCCTGGTCTGATGATGACTTTTCAGAGTCAGAGCGCAGGGAACTGATGCAGTTCTTTACATCATTCGGCAAGGCTGAGACGGTTCCTGAGAATCTGATGGATGCTGTTACCGCAGCCAGCGGAAGTTCACCGGCCTTTATTTACATGATGATCGAAGCTTTGGCAGACGGTGTTGTAAAATACGGTATGCCCCGTGATAAGGCCTATACTTTTGTTGCCCAGGCAGTCCTCGGTTCCGCGAAGATGGTTCTCGAAACGGGAGAGCATCCGGGTCTTCTCAAAGACAAAGTCTGCTCACCGGGCGGTACAACCATTGCAGCTGTTGCTGAACTTGAAGCATCCGGTTTTAGAAGCAGCCTGATCAAAGCGGCTTCCGCCGTCTGTGACCGCTGCAGGAATATGTAGTCTGCAGAATGGTTTTCATATAATATTGAATAAGCATATCCCCTCTGAATCCGGCATATATTATGCTGGAACAGGGGGGATTTTTATTCGTTCATATTTATCACGCTGCCAATGGCTGTTTGCATTATCCGCCGGTATTCTTTTTTCCATTATCATCTATCTGTTCAGTCAGCATTCATTATCTGCGATCAGCAGCATGCAGGGAGATTATGACCGCCTGATCATGAGCTGGCATTGTACACCCGGGTTTTTGGTCTATCTTTTTTTGTGCCGATGCCTGCCTTTTTGCCTTCTTCTGATTCTGACTCTTCGCACCGGCAAGCGTTTCTTTTTTCACTTGTACTTCCTATATATCGGATTTGTTTACGGAGCTCAAAGCATTTTATCCGCTGCCGAATATCAATTTTTGGGGCTGTTATTGTGCTTTTTCCGTCTTGCACCCCAGATCTTTTTTTATTTGCCGGCGCTATTCATGGCCTGGCATCTTACAGGCAATCCGGGATATTCTTTTCTTTCCGGCAAAAGGCGTTTATGTCTGATAAGCCTGTTATTATGGATCATCGGGACGCTTACAGAATGGGCACTTAATCCCTATTTTCTGAAATTCGGTATTCGACTTCTCTTATGAGAAAAAATAATTTGATTTTTCTTTTATCTTTGACTATAATAGTACTCATATTGTAAGAAACTAAAGAGGCGACATAGAAATGGAACAACAGCTTAACTACTTTATCCAATATCTTGAACAGGTCAGAAAATCTTCCCGCAATACAATTTTATCCTACAGACGGGATCTTGAGAAATTTCTGACTTTTCTTGATGCGCAGGAGATTTCCGACTTTGAATCTGTAAATGAGACAACACTGAATGCTTATATCCTTATGATGGAGCAGAAGCAGTTTGCCACATCTACTATTTCCAGAAATATTGCCGCTCTGAAATCTTTTTTTGATTATCTTGAACATTATGAAAGCTTCCGGAGCAATCCTGCCGCAAGGCTCAAAGCCCCAAAAATCGAAAAGAAAGCCCCGGAAGTATTAACTGTCGCCGAGGTGACAAAGCTTCTGGAACAGCCCGCTGGGCGCAATAACAAGGAGCTTCGTGACAAGGCCATGCTGGAACTGATGTATGCCACAGGTATCCGCGTCAGCGAACTGGTATCCCTTACAGTGAATGATATCAATGTCCAGGCAGGTTATATACGATGCTCTGAGCGCGGAAGAGAACGCATTATCCCTATTGGAAGTGTTGCCCGGGTTTCCCTGAGACAATATCTGAAACAGGCCAGACCGTCCATGCTCGCCGATAACAGCAGCAGCATTCTTTTCCCGAACTGCAGCGGACAGCCTATGAGCCGACAGGGCTTCTGGAAGATTCTGAAGCAATATGCTGCCAAAGCCGGTATTGCCTCAGATATCACACCGCATACCCTGCGTCATTC
>JBNMJG010000251.1:0-2780 GCA_050873705.1 Coprococcus sp.
CGGTCATAAAGCATCTGATCTGACGCCCTGACAATATGTCTTTCGCCATTCTCATCTTCCAGCCAGACACTGTCCATGGCCTCTTCTCCATCCGGTCTGCCTTCGCAGCCATAATCCGCTTCATCAATTCGAACAATTTTATAATGTTCCATCTGTATCACCTCGTATTGCTTTTTCTCTCTTCCTTCATATAAACCCAGATGCAGGCTGCTGCAACAATCACTTCCGTCACCGGAAAAGTCATCCAGACTGCCTTTAAACCATGGTAATGAAAAAGCCATGCCAGCGGAACAAACAGGATCACCTGCCGGAGTATAGTGAGCATCATGCTTTCCCTGCCGAGATTCATTCCCTGCAGATAAACTGTAAAAATAAGAGTAATGCCAAGGGGCAGAAAGCTTGAACCGATCACTCTCAAAGCATAACAGCCAATCTGAATAATACTTTGACTCTCCGAAAAAATACCAAGCAGTTTCGCCGGTACAGCCCAGAAAACTGCCGTTGCCGCAAGCATCACACCGCAGGAAAAAATGGTGGTATATTTCAGAACAAGCTTTGCACGTCCGATCTCACCTGCGCCATAGTTGAAGCTGACAATGGGCAGGATCACCTGTTCCAATCCCATCAGCGGAATGAAGAAAAATGTCTGCAGCTTATAATAAATGCCAAGGACAGTCACTGCATCTTCCGTAAAAAGCTTCAATATGAGATTTAGTCCTACAATATAAAATGTGTACAGGGACTGCATCACCATGGAAGGCGCCCCGGCTTTATATATATGAAGACATTCCTTCAGCCGCACATGTCCTTTCATGGCATAATATTTTCTCAGGGAGAAAAATGTGATGGCCATCGCCGCCCACTGTCCTATAATTGTTGCGATCGCTGCGCCTGCAATGCCAAATTGCGGCAGGCCGAAAAGACCGAAAATAAGTATCGGGTCCAGAACGACATTGATCACCGCACCTGTGATCTGCGCCGCCATCGGTGTCATCATATTGCCTTTGGCCTGCAGCATTTTCGTACAGTTGGCCTCCACAAACTGGCCCAATCCGCCCAGAAAAATCACAGAACCGTATTGTATGCCAAATGTTCGAACCGCTTCATTATCCGATGACAATATATAATAGCCCTTGATACTGAGCAAACCGATGCATGCAAATACCAAATAATTGAAAATACCCAGTACAAGCCCGCTTTTTACCACATCTTCCTGGGTTTCCCGTCTGCCCGTACCGTCCATTCTGGAAATCAGAATATTGATACCCGCGCCGGTTCCTGTCGCCAGTGCCGTGATCAGCAGCTGGATTGGAAAAATAATCGACAGCGCTGTCAATCCGTCTCCGGAATATTTTCCCACAAAATAACTATCTACAATATTATAAATAGACTGAATCAGCAGTGCAAGCATCACCGGCGGTGACATCCGAAGCAGCAGCTTTCCGATTGCTTCATCTCTCATTGCCTGATCCATGTTATCACTCACATCCTTTCCTGCCTATTCTAAAGCATGGAGTAACTACACGGTCAAGCTGTTTTTATAATAATTTACTTTTGTATATCACCCAAAATTTAAATACTGATCGCATGTATCAGTGCCTGTTCAAAAGGGCATGGATCTCACAGTAATAATCCGGCAGATAATCAAACAGCTGCAGCCCAATCTCTTCTGCAAAAATCATGTCCGTCCTATAATGATGTCTCGCAAGCCAATCCCAAAAAGGGCCGAAATCTGCCCTTTCCTGACCAATATGCAATGTAAATACCGCATATTCTCCGGCAGGCAAAGTCAGGATATTCTCCGGCTTCACCGCATTCCAGTCAATATTGGATAATTTCAGATATTCTCTCTGCTTCACAAAGCGGTTATCCACCGCCTGAGAAAGATCCAGCGCATACCCATAGCGTCTCTGGATCGTTCCTGTACGCTTCATCGTGTCCCTGACTGCCTCCTGCAAAAACGCATGATAGGAATAGGGACTGCTGCCGTCTTTGCCGGCGATCACCCGTTCCTGTTCCAGATATCTGATCTGCACACGAAAAGCCTCTCCCTTTGTCCGACGTTCTTCTTCGATCCGCTCATTCTCATGATTGTACCACAATATATCATTGGCTACCTGCTGATAATAGGCACTCAGCCGAAGAGCTTCCTCCCTATATTCCATCATCAGGTCTACAATTCTCCTGTTATCTCGAAGAGAAAGAATCTCCTTCACCTTTTCAAGAGGAATCCCTAATTTCCTGCAGGCCGTAATAATATCCAGCTGCCACAGATTATCTATAGAATAATATCTGTACTGATTCTCCGGATCAATATAATCCGGCACCAAAAGTCCGATCTTTGTATAAAAATGCAGCGTATCCTTACTGATCCCCGTAATACGGCTGACTTCACCGATCCTGTAATATTTGTCCTTCATCATCATTTATTCTTCAAGCTGTACATGAATAGTGCCCTTTGCCCTTCGGCCCTTCACAACAATCTGATGTGTACCGCTTTTTTGAACAGTCACCGTAAAATCCGTATCGCCCTTTCCGTCACCTGAATAAAGGATCTCGCCATCCGGATCACTGATCTGCATCTTCAAAGACCCTTTCACTGTTTCAAAATGTACCTGCAGCACATCTCCCTTTTCCAGTTCCAATGAATGGGATTCCGTACAATTCATCTTCTCAATATCCAGCATATAGGCATCCGGTTTCTGTACAATACCGCCCCTATAATATGCCCGGTTAAATACAAAAAACCAGACAGCTGCCGCAGCAGCTAAGATAACAAC
>JBNMJG010000252.1:0-2775 GCA_050873705.1 Coprococcus sp.
AATGGAGACACTGTTGCTCTCATCACCCTGGATGGTTAAGGTTTCATTGTATGTTCCGGCAGGAAGGCCTTCCTTTGGCTGTACCGTAATTGTCTCAGCCCCCATCCAAGGTTCAAGATAGTCTCCGCTGTCCGGTGAAATGATATAAGCAGAGGATGCTGCATCGCTGGTCAGTTTCCAGTTATAAATGCCTGCATTTCCGGTGCTGGTAATGGTAAATGTCTTAGCCGCAGGCTGGGTATAACCTTCATCATGGCTGCCGAAGTTTAATACAGATGTGTCGCTGGTCAGTTTATATTCCGGTATATGCATATCAATATAAAAATCCTGATCAAGGACGGTATTGTGTTCGGCATCATAGGCGTAGAAGTGTAAATGTTCGTTGTAAATATCCTTTGTAAGATTTTGTTTAGGTGTAATCGTAAATTTGTAAGTATGATCTCTCAATAGGATATTTTCAGCGTTGTCATTTTCCAGTTCAATGGTATAAACAGTGGCTATTGTAGCACTTACAATTTCCCAATCCGTAATATCTTTAAGACCGACGTTTTTCAAATATCCGGTGATAGGTTCGATTGGCATGCCTTCAGGGACAACACCAAAGCCATAAGCTGATCTGGATAAGGCAATCTTATAATCCGCTTGTTGTTCTGTTCTCCCGTCAGCACGGAGTGTGAGATCATGATCCGGCATGGTCAGGTCTGCGATGTCATCCATTGGAGGATAAAGAAGGGTGTCTGCTTTGTCGGTGTCACATATCCATTGGTAGAAAACCTGCCTCGGATGGGTGATGGCATTGATTCTGACAGGAGATGTTCCGGAAATAACATCGGCTGTTGTCAGGTTTGTTCCGACAATTTTGGCATCATCTAATGTAAGTTTTCGGAAAGTCAGATCCAGTGATTTGCTGCCTGTCAGGTTGTTTTTGTCACTGAAGACACCGCCTGTGATTTCGCCGCCGAGACCATCAGAGATGGCATCACCGTCGTAATCCGTATCTGAAGCCAGATCATTTTCTACAGTATTCAGGAAAACACCGTTAGAAATGACGCCCCGGTTAATGACGTTGCTGCGGAAAACACCGCCTGAGATCAGACTTTGTCCGACAGAACCGCCATTATAGATATCTTCATTGTACTGGGCAATAACGGTATTGCGGAAATCGCCTTTTACGATTTCGCCCTGATAAAGAACGACTTCACCGTGATAAGTACCGCTCTGGATGGTACCGCCGTTAATGATCTCAACAACCGGTTCACCCATGAATGTACCGGAGAGGACATCGCCGGAAATGATCAGCGGATACTGAATGTTATTCTGAGCATTTCGTCGTCCGAATGTACCGCCTGTGATGGTATTCACATCCAACAGAGTTTCTTTGCCGTCTTCTGTATTGTAAAAATATCCGCCGATAATTTTGTCAACTGAGATTTCTCCGACGTTTTTCCAGGTGCCGTAGCCGATTAAAGCGTCATCCCAACTGGAGGTAATGGCAGTTAAGCCATCGGAAGCCTCTGCATTGCAGACGATATAGCCATGGTCATCCAGATTGATCTGAGGGATACCGGCATTTGCAAGGGATGTATCCATATTGATGGCCAGATGCAGATTTTTTAGGGACATGGAGAAATCACTGCTGCCGTCATCATTGTAAAGGCGATGGCCATTCATTTCCAATACAACCGATTGACCGGAACCGGTAATAGAAGCCGTATCACCGCCGTTCGTATCGGCAGGAACCCGGATATCACCCTGGGCCTGAATCATCATCTGATCACAATCGTCCGCGTCGATGGCGTTAATTAATCCCTGCAGTGTACCGTCAAAGGTAACAAGCTCTGTCGAACCAAAATGAGCGGATTCCGTTGAACTTGCAGTGGATTTGCTGAAAGTGACAATGGCTGTCTGGTCATTAGTGGAATAGGAAATCTTATAAAGATCAGACTGGATACCGGCATCTTTCAATGTCTGGATAATCTGTTTTTCAGTCCAGTCACCGTTGATATCAGCAATCTCCAGTTCGGAGATGACCTGACCGCCTGCATAGGTTGTCTGGGTGTGAGAGGTGACGTTAAATGTGCGTTCGCCTTCTCCATATGTACCGGTATCAGCATTTGCGGACTGTGGTGTCTGGCTTGAAACAGCAGGATTAAAAACAAATGTTTGGACTGTGCCTGAGCCAAGAAGGCTTAGATCAAAATCGTACTGTGTGGTATAGAATGTATCTTTATCATCGGATGCATTCGTGCGTACACTGACGCTGGCAGTCATATCTGCCGGAGAATAAACAACACTCCACTGTGTCTCATGGGTTGCATCAATGGTATTGTCCTGATAAGCTTCGGATAACAGTGCCATCGCTGCTTCTTTGGACATTGTGTAGCCGCAGTCGGATAAGTGACGGATAAATCGCATATAGCGGTCGAATCCATGAAGTCCGTCATCCCAATTTTCATCCTGTGATGGGTAAAGCTGATAAAAATTGGTTATCTGGCGGCCGCCTTTAGTGGAATAGCTGTCGTTGAGACTGTCGTATTGAATAGATACATCTCCCTGACCAGGAGACACTTCTATGATGCCGTATTCGCCGGTTTTGTCGGCAACAAAGAAATGGAAGTTGGAATAGGTCATAGAAGTGCGAATGCTGTAATCATCCAGAAGGTCAATGGCTTCCTGCACATTGGCTGCATAGTCCAGGACAAGACGAACGTAAAGATTAGGAATGAGAGAAGGATCTTCCGGCTGGGAACCTTCGCCATCCAGCTTCAGAACACT
>JBNMJG010000253.1:0-2774 GCA_050873705.1 Coprococcus sp.
AGCAACAGTCCTATGTCTAGTTTTTGTACCCTTATTTTCGGTTTTGGATAATATTTACTTGTCAAAGTTCAATGCCAGAGTTTCACTGGCATGATCAATCAGAATTCCGAGAGATCATAAAAATAATATTTATTTGGTCATTCTCTGTCTGACGATTTCATAAGCCAATACACCGGCGGCTACAGAAGCATTCAGAGAATCAATATCACCCTTCATAGGAATAGATGCCGTAAAGTCGCATTTCTCACGAACAAGGCGGCTGACACCCTCTCCTTCATTGCCAATCACAAGACCGATCGGACCGGTCAGGTTCTGGCGGTACATGATTTCACCCTTCATATCTGCACAGACAAACCAAAGACCTTCTTTCTTAAGTTCATCCATAGCTGCACCAAGATTTGTCACTTTGGCAACAGGTGTAAAATTAAGGGCACCGGCAGAAGTTCTTGCAACAGTGGCTGTCAGCCCTACAGCACGATGCTTCGGAATGATGACACCATGAGCACCGGCAAGATTCGCTGTTCGAATGATCGCACCAAGGTTGTGCGGATCTTCAATACCATCTAACAGGAAGATAAATGGTGCTTCACCCTTTTCACGGGCTTTGGCCAGTATATCATCCACTGTGGCATAATCATAAGCTGCCGCAATGGCGATCACTCCCTGATGATGATGAGTTTCGGAAAGCTGATCCAGACGTTCCTTGGATACATAGCTGATGATGGTGTGCTGTTTTCTGGCTTCCCTTGTAATTGTCTTGACAGGGCCGTCCTGGCAGCCATCCAATACAAATAACTTATCGATGGTTTTGCCAGAACGATAAGCTTCAATGACCGGGTTTCTGCCTTCTATTTTTAATTCTGTATATCCCATATTTACCTCACGTTTTATTATTGTTCAGAGATATCTGTTATCTCATTCTGTCATTTTTAGATTACCGAACGCTGAGGGCACATAGCTAATTGATCAAGCCGAGCTTTTTAAGACCGGTGTATATCAGCTCGGTCAGCCTCTCATAACGCTCAGTCAGATACAGATAGCCGACTAATGCTTCACAGCCCGTTGCCTTTCGATAATCAGACATTGTAGCATTTTTGGCCATTGTATAGGATTTGGCATTGCGGCCTCTCTTGTAAACTGCATGTTCTTCCTCTGTCAGCTGATCTTCAATAGCCATGATCAGATTGGCCTGTGTTTCTGCTTTGACAAGGCGGCTGGAACGTTTGTGAAGGCGCTCCACGGGCGCATTGCCTTTGCCCACAATATAAGTACGGATAATGATCTCATAAACCGCATCACCGATATAAGCCAGTGTCAGAGCAGAATACTCTCTGACATCCGGCTTGTCCAGGTGATAAAGTTCACGAAACCATGCTCCGAAGGATTCTAAGCTCTGCTCCATTTGACACCCTCTCTTGTATCTTTCAGGATAATGCCTTTGGCAAGCAGTTCGTCACGGATCTCATCTGCACGGGCGAAATTCTTCGCCTTTCTGGCAGCCTGACGCTCGTCAATTAATGCCTGGATCTCATCATCCAGCAGCTCTTCTTTCTTCTCAGTTTTAATACCGAGGACATCACATGATTTGACGATTTCTTCCAGAACCTGATTTCTGAAAGCAGCTGTAGAATTTTCTGTCACATGAATGTTGGCTGCTTTGACCATTTCAAAAATAGCAGAAATAGCATCCGCTGTATTAAAATCATCTTCCATGGCAGCTTCATATTTGGCAACAAGTGCATCAAAGATCTTTATCTGCTCGTTTTCTTCCTCTGTGCAGGCATCGCCCTGAAGATTCAATGTACGCAGACGATCAACAGCCGTCAGGATACGTTCAAGACCATTGCGGGACGCTTCCATTAATTCAGCACTGAAGTTCAGCGGACTTCTGTAATGTGCGCTGAGCATGAAGAAGCGCAGCACCTGCAGATCGTATTTCTCTGCAATTTCACGAACTGTAAAGAAGTTGCCAAGGGATTTGGACATCTTCACATTATTAATATTCAGGAACCCATTATGCATCCAGTAATGCGCAAATTCCTTATCATTGCAGGCTTCGCTCTGAGCAATTTCATTCTCATGATGCGGGAATATCAGATCTTCACCGCCGGCATGGATATCAATCTGCTCGCCAAGATATTTCCTGGACATGACAGAGCACTCAATGTGCCAACCCGGACGACCGTCCCCCCATGGTGATGGCCAGGATGGTTCTCCTTCTTTCTTCGGTTTCCAGAGAACAAAATCCAGTGGATCTTCCTTACCCTCTTCACCATTCACCTTGATCTCTCTGTGACCTGCCTCAAGGTCATCGATATTCTTCTTGGAAAGCTTGCCGTAATCCTTAAAAGAACGTGTTCTGAAATAAACCGTACCATCAACAGGATAAGCATGCCCTTTGTCGATCAATGTCTGGATCATATCGATCATACCGTCAATTTCCTCAGTTGCCTTCGGATGATAGGTTGCTTCCTTGACATTCATATCCGCCATATCTTTCTGTGCTTCTTTGATGAAACGTTCCGAAATAACAGATGCATCAACCCCTTCTTCGTTGGCTTTCTTGATGATCTTGTCGTCTACATCCGTGAAATTGGAAACATAATTCACATCGTAGCCTTTGTACTCGAAATAGCGGCGTACAGTGTCAAATACGATCATCGGACGTGCATTGCCGATATGGATATAATTGTATACTGTTGGTCCGCAGACATACATGCGCACCTTTCCTTCTTCAATTGGAACAAATTCATCTTTTTTTCTCGTTAACGTAT
>JBNMJG010000254.1:0-2739 GCA_050873705.1 Coprococcus sp.
AACAAGACCTGAAAGATTTCTCTCCCAGGTCTTTTACTTTGATTCATTCAAATTTAATTCTACGCCTATTATTCTCTGATTCTCATCGACAGTGACATCATACAGCCGCCCACAGCTCCTGCACGCCGTACTTCTTCCAAATTCTCCGGTGTGATGCCGCCAATGGCATAAACCGGAAGCTTCGTACTATGACAGACATTTTCAAGAAATGTCAATCCTCTTCCCGGCAATCCCTTCTTGCAGTCTGTATCAAAAATGTGCCCCGCTGTCAGACATGTAGCTCCGGCTTTCTCAGCCTCCAGCGCATCCTCCACAGAATGTACGGATGTACCGATGTGCTTAAAGCCCTTTAATGCACCTTCTTCCGACAGCTCTGCCAAAACAGGCAGCGGCAGGTGGATATTCTCACAGTTCAGCTTTGCAGCTATCTCCGCAAATGAATGGAGAATGCATTTCTTGTGATGCTTCTCACATATCGCCAGCACATCCTTTGCCAGGCATTCATAGGCTTCCGGCGTCATATCCTTTTCCCGGAGAATGATGGCATCGATATCCGTGGATGCCAGAAATTCTATCTGTTCCAGGAAATCCCGGTCACAGAGATGCCTGTTGGTGACTGCCATCATATGGGCATAGCTCTGACTAGACATAAATATACTCATTCAGCACAGGCTGAAGCCCCTGATCCTTGATAGCATCATAGATTTCCTGAAGACTGCGATTATCCGCAATTTCAAACTGCTCATCACCGCTCTCAGATTCATTCTCCTTGCCGGTATATTTTTCCTCATGGTCACCGATACCGGTGCTGACACCTGCGGAAATCTTGGTTGCCGCAAAACGGATGATATGGTCACGGAAACGTGCCACCTCTCTTGAGGAAACCGTAATACCCGCATATGGCAGGAAAATACGATAGGCACAGAGGATCTGGCATAACTGTGTCTCATGGACATCCTTCGGATTGATCTTGTCATTATTAATGATCGGACGCAGTCTCGGACAAGACAGAGACATCTCCGCATGCGGATATTTTCTCTGCAGATAATATACATGCAGTGCTGTTGCCAGCGCATCTTTTCTGAAATCATCAAGGCCAAGCAAAGCTGAAAATCCGACGCCTCGCATGCCGCCCATCAATGCTCTCTCCTGCGCTTCAAATCGGTATGGCCATACGCGCTTATGCCCCATCAGGTGCAGTGTCTCGTATTTGTCCGGGTTATAGGTTTCCTGGAAAACAGTGATATAATCCGCACCGCACTCATGAAGATACTTATATTCATCCACATTCACCGGATAAATTTCAAGGCCCACATTTCTGAAATATTTGCTGGCCAGTTTGCAGGCCTCACCGATGTATTTCACATCACTCATATGTCTGCTCTCACCTGTCAGCATCAGGATTTCCTCAATACCCGAGTCTGCAATGACTTTCATTTCATGCTCGATTTCCTGCATGTTCAATTTCTTGCGGTGAATATGATTATAACAGTTAAAACCGCAGTAAACACAATAGTTTTCACAGTAATTGGCAATATAAAGGGGTGTAAAAAGATACACACTGTTGCCGAAATGGTTGCGGCGTTCTACGGCTGCCTTTTCCGCCATCTGCTCCAGAAATGGCTGTGCTGCCGGTGAAAGCAGTGCCTTGAAATCTTCGATGGAACAGACATCATGGGCCAGCGCAGCCTGCACATCCGCAGCTGTATAAACCTTCTCGTCATAGCTTTCCACCTGGCTCATGACCTTGTCTCTGATATCTGTTGAAATCTGATCCATCCCCTCCATATAAGCCATATGGTCGGTTCTGAATGACGGATCCTGCTCCAATCTCTCTTTCTTCGCCTTTGCTTCCGGCGTCATATCATCCCACTGGATAATGTATTCTTCATTTCCCATTTCAGACGCCCCCTTAGTCATGTAAAAATCCAGTCAGAGGATCTGATGCAGAGGCGCCTCTGTGAAGGACACGGCCAAGACCTGAAAGATAAGCGGCACGGCCTGCTGCAATGGCATTCTTAAATGCACCTGCCATAGCCGGAATATCGCCTGCAGTTGCAATGGCTGTATTGGCCATGATCGCTGCTGCCCCCATTTCCATGGCTTCACATGCCTGTGAAGGACGGCCGATACCGGCATCCACAATGATCGGCAGATCAATCTCATCAATCAGGATCTGGATAAATTCCTTTGTTGCAAGACCCTTGTTAGAACCGATTGGAGAAGCCAGCGGCATAATGCAGGCCGCACCGGCATTCACCATATCTCTGGCTGCATTCAGGTCCGGATACATATAAGGCATAACAATGAAACCTTCCTTAGCCAGAATCTCTGTAGCCTTAATCGTTTCATAGTTATCCGGCAGAAGATACTTGGAATCATGCATGATTTCAACTTTGACAAAATCACCGCAGCCCATTTCACGAGCCAATCTTGCCAGACGAACAGCCTCTTCGGCATTTCTTGCTCCGGAAGTATTCGGAAGCAGTGTCACGCCTTCCGGAATATAATCCAGAATATTCTCTTCTTTACGTGTGTTGACACGACGAAGTGCCAGTGTAATAATTTCTGCGCCGGCATCTTCTACCGCTGCCTTGATCAGATTCAGGTTGTATTTACCTGAACCAAGAATAAATCTTGATGTAAATGTATGGCCTCCCAATGTCCATGTATCATTATTCTGCATAATTGTTCCCCACTTTCGTTTTTCTTAAATTCTTATAAATCCTCTGCATCCAG
>JBNMJG010000255.1:0-2739 GCA_050873705.1 Coprococcus sp.
ATTGTAAGTTTAGCCATTTCTTTAGACTGATTCATGCTTACCTCCATTTTGTAAGTAATAGTTATAAGTAACTTCTGTGGCAGGATCGATCTCCCCGCCCTGATCCCGCAGATAATCCAGTGTCTGCTTCAAAATCGCACAGACTGCCTGATCAATATCTGTAAAGGCCAGACGCCTTAATTCATCCAGATTTGGTGCCTGATCCCGCCCCGGCTCAATATAATCTGCTGTAAAAACGATTTTCTCCAGAAGTGTCATATCCGGTCTTCCTGTTGTATGCCACTCGATGGCACCAAGAATCTCCGGATCTGTGATGCCATACTTATGCTCAGCCAGCCACGCTCCGACTCTTCCATGCAGCAGAAAAGGATTCTTCTCCTCCACTTCAGAAACTGTCAAATGATGTTCGCGGCATTCGGCCAAGAGTTTTTCATTGGACATATGCTTCGCACAGTCATGCAGCAGCCCCGCATAAGAAGCCCTTGTCAGATCTTCTCCATAACGCATAGCCAAACAGATGGATGTATAACATACACCAATGGTATGTCTATAGCGATGCGGATTCTGTTTCTTCTGCAGTATCTCTTCAATTTCCTGTATTTCCATCATCAATCCCCTCTTGAGCCTGCCCTTTCATTCAAAATCTGCCGAAAAATCTGTGAAAGAGCCGACCATCATTTTTATTGATTGTACAGCTGATGTTCCTCTATATACTCACGAACGCCTTCAGGGACCATAAAGCGTATGGACTGATGTTCCCTGACACGCCGCCTGATTTCACTGGATGACAGTGCCAAATCCGGAATATTCAGAAAACGGATATCCGCGTGATACTTTGCTTCAAGATAAGCCATCTGCTTTTTGAAGATATCATCCGGTGTATGATTCCGCATTGCTGCAAGTATCACACAATCTGACATGATCACAGCAGGTTCATGCCATGTCTCGATCTGAAAGAGCGAATCTGCCCCCATAATGAAATAGTAGTCCGTATCAGGATGTACGCTTTTCAGCTCCTCCAGGGTCACTGAAGAATAACTGTAACCTTCACGCCTGATTTCCATATCAGATATAGAGAAATATGGGATTCCCTCCACCGCCCGCTGAAGCATGGCCATCCGGTGTACAGCCGGTGTGATCACCTTGTCCGTCTTGTGGGGCGGATCACCATTTGGCAGCATCATTACTTCATCCAGTCCGAAATTGTGATACGCATTCTCAGCCAGTGTCAGGTGCACCATGTGTACAGGATCAAAGGTTCCGCCCATAATTCCAATACGTTTTTGTCGGCTCATCACAAGCATCTCCCCTAACGTATATTATTTCTCCGGAAGAACAATTTTCTTTTTGTTATCCTTGCCTTCTTTGTAAAGAACAATTTTTTTGCCAATGACCTGAACCACATCCGCACGAGTTCGTTCAGCCAGCATTTCTGCCATCTGGCGAGGATCATCAAGACAATTCTGAAGAACAGAAATCTTGATCAGTTCTCTCGCTTCAAGGGCTTCCGCTACAGCCTGTGTTAACTCAGGTGTTACGCTGGATTTACCGATCTGGATGATCGGTGTCATGTTCATGGCAAGACCTTTGAGATATGCTCTCTGCTTACTGTTTTTAATCATCTGTATTAACCCTCTTATTTATAATAATCAAATTCCAGACCATACATGCGGACAGTATCACCCTCCTGTATGCCTGCCTTTTCAAGTTCATCAAGAATACCGTTTTCTTTCAGGAATTTCTGGAAGAAATCGAAACCTTTCTCAGATTCAAGGTTTGTATAACCAAGCATCTTCTCGATACGAGGTCCTTCTACAACAAAGATACCATCTTCAACAGTCACCGTATATGGTTCATCTGCCTCTGTATTCTCAGGCACATAATCCGGCTCAAACACAACCGGCTCATCGCCCAGCTGATCCAGCATCTCACGCACATAAAAGAGCAGTTCTCTGACACCTTTGCCGCTGACTGCGGAAATAGGGAACACCTTAATTCCCTTCGGTTCAAATTCTTCTCTCAGCAATGTAATGGCATCATCATTCTCACCATCGTAAAGTGTATCGATCTTGTTGGCTGCAATTACCTGAGGACGCTTGGCGATCTCAGGATTATATGCCTCCAGCTCCGCATTGATCTTGTAAATATCATCAATCGGATCACGGCCTTCCACGCTGGCAGCATCCACGATATGATCATCACCTTTGTACGCTCAATGTGGCGCAGAAACTCAAAACCAAGTCCCACACCCTCTGAAGCACCTTCAATGATACCCGGAATATCCGCAATCACAAAACCTCTGCCATCAGGGAGATCCACAACACCCAGATTCGGATTCAATGTGGTGAAATGATAATTGGCAATCTTCGGACGTGCATTCGTCACACGAGAAAGGAAAGTAGACTTACCCACATTCGGGAAGCCAACCAGACCAACATCAGCGATCACCTTCAATTCCAAAGTAACAACAAGCTCCATGGCTCTCTGACCCGGCTGAGCATATTTAGGCGCCTGCATCGTTGCCGTCGCATAATGCTGATTGCCCTTACCGCCGCGGCCGCCTTTTAAAACAGTGACCCGTTTGTTGCCATGGGACATATCCGCAATAACACGTCCTGATTCAGCATCCCTGATAACCGTTCCTTCCGGTACTTTAATGATCAGATCTTCGCCGTCTGCACCGTGGCAGCGGTTTTTACCGCCGTCTTCGCCGTTTGGTGCACAATATTTCTTCATATG
>JBNMJG010000256.1:0-2733 GCA_050873705.1 Coprococcus sp.
AAATAATTGTGTTTTAGCGTCTGAAATATGGCAATCGACGGAAGAAGCGAACAGCGGGAATGCTTTTATGGCAGAAAGTCGTGATGGTTCTATGATTGTCGTCTATGACGGCGATAAGCAATGCGCTCTCATAAGCACAGATCATTGGGTTCAGCAGAAGGCAGTTGCTATTGATAATGCCAAGAATTTTCAAATCTGTTTTTTTGATGAAAACAGATTCCTGCTGGGGGTGGATTCGCAAAAAGTCTGGTTGTATGATTTAGAGAAAGAGAGGATAGTTTCAAGTTATTCAATCAATGATATCAAAGATTATCACCTGAAACTATCAGCTGATCAACACGGAGGGTACTTTACATTAAAAGAAGACGGTATATATGAAAATCTGCAGACAGATGAAGGGATCAGGAGGGAACAGAGTCATATCTACTTTGTAGATGACAGTCACCAGATTTATCCTTATGCAGATGTTGCCTATGGCTATAAACTGCCGGATGAAGATATGGTTTATCAGAATTATCTTACTGGTTATGCCGGCCATCCGTTGTATACATTTTCTGACTTGTACAAAAAAGCTCAGTAGTTATAGACGATGATAATAAGAAGGGTACAGACAGAACGTAAAAGTCTCTGTTGAAATCAACCCATGAAGGCGTGATTTCGGCAGAGACTTTTTTATTATTAGAAAGAAACAATGTAAACCGGATTTTGTCCCTGCATCAGGTGATAAGGTCCGGCTTTTTTGGCACTGCTGACCTGAATTTGAACAATGTCCGGTTCAGGCAGGGCCATTTCTTTTTGCAGGGTCATGATCTGGCCGATGGTTTCCAAAGTAATAGCGGTGATCACAATTCGGATTTCAGGATTACGGCTATATAACAGCTGAAGAATCTCTTTCAGGTGTCCGGCGCTGCCGCCGATGAAGGCATGGGTAGCCGCAGGGAGCGCATCAAGACATTCCGGTGCAGTGCCGCTGACAACGGTAAGATTGTCTGCCTGTAATTTGAGACTGTTTTCTTTGATCAGATCCAGTCCCTCAGGATTGCGTTCAATGGCATAAACACGTCCATCGGGAATCTGCCGCGCTGCTTCAATGGCGATAGAGCCGGTTCCGGCGCCGATGTCGAAAAGAATGGCATCTTTGGTCAGCCGGAGTTTACTGAGTGCAGCACTTCGTATTTCAGATTTTGTCATAGGAACTTTGCCGCGGATAAAGGCGTCGTCAGGAAGTCCATAAGTAACGGGGGCTTGATCAGCATCCGGATTTTCAATATAGATCAGTGACAATGCGGAAAATGTCCGGTGAAGAAAATCAGCCGGATTGCCGCTGACAAGCTGCTCATTCGCCTGTTTCAGATCGGCACCGATATAAATGCGGACATTCGAAAGGCCGTAGTCCATCAATTTTCTGGAAATGTTCGACACATCATCCGGTTTGCCAAGCAGAGCCAGTGTTTTTTTATGGCACCGGATATGGCTGATAATGGAGGCAGTCTGGCCGTGGCAGCTGATCAGATGAACATCGGACCAGGTTTTCCCGATTGTATTCAAAAAGTGGATCGGCGAGGAAATACCGCTGAATGACTCGATTTTGAAAGGCTTTCCTTCCAAACAGCGTCTGAGACTGGCTGCACCGCTGTAAAAACCGATATCTCCGGAGAATAGAACGGCAAAATGCCGGTATTCCGGGTGGGAAAGCATGTAATCTGTGATGGCCGGATAATTGTAGGAACAAAATGTCGATTTATGATAATGTTCAGCCATTTCAAGCATTCTTTTGGCACCGATGATAACATCACAATTTTTCAGCGCGCGGTCTGCTTCAAGTGTTAGCTGGTCCGAAGACATGCCGGTGCCGATGAGACTGACAATCTGGTCAGCTGAGGATTGATTGGCGGCAGTTCCGATCCAGTTGGAAAGCCAATGATAACTTTCGGAAAGGGAAAGACCTTTCTCTTGGGCAGGGCTTCCGATGATCAGTACCGGAATCTGTGCCTGTGCGGCTGCTTCCAGCTTCTCATCAAAACCGCCTGTGTGTCCGCTCTGTTTGGTGACCATATAAAGAGGCGTTTCAGTCAGAGTGCTGTCGGGGTGATCCTTTTCCCACCGTTTACGGATATGCTGAATGGTTGCAGTATTCATGCTGATATCAAATGGCCCCTGCATACAGAAAATATGGGAAGCCGGAAGACCAAGTGCAGCACATGCAGACAGCATTTCGGCATTTGGCAGAATACGGACAAAAAGGCGTTCGGAAGCATTGGTCATCTGCATAAAATCAGGCAATGTTTTGCTGCCGGTTGTCAGAAAAACAGGTCCTTCCTGATGGTTAAGAAAATCAATGGCCTGTTCTGTTGTGTCAACAAATATTTTTGATGGTTTGCCGGTGCCGGATAAGACATCCGCAGCGGCCTGACAGTCACGAAGAATACGCAGGTAAGGTACCTGTGTTTTTTTACAGGCATCAGAGATGTTGGCAGATGCTTCGATGGCATATGGATGAGTAGCATCCAGCACAAGATCAAAATGTCGGCCGTTGATAAAATTGATCATCTCATGAGCGTCCATGCGGTGAGATGAAACGGTCATGGATGGTGCTGACGGCAGGAGTTTTTCTCCATATTCGGTGGCAACACAGACATGCAGTGACACCGGCTGATGAATGAGATACTCCGCCAGAAGGCGGCCTTCGGTTGTACCGGCAAAAAGTAATATATTTTTCATCATAAAATCTCC
>JBNMJG010000257.1:0-2727 GCA_050873705.1 Coprococcus sp.
AATTTTAAGAAATTTATCCGGCATGCGGCCTGCTGCCGACAGGTTCGGTCGGTTTATCCATCTTTAACCTATCCGGCACATACATCGATTGTGACGGGACGCACACCGGCACATCATGGTATTGTGAACAATATTCTGCTGCAGCCGGAACGCTCATCTCCGGACTGGTACTGGCAGCGGAATTATATCCGGGGAACGACATTATATGATGAGGCACTGAAGCAGGGAAAGCAAGTGACAGCACTTCTGTGGCCGGTGACCGCGAAGTCTGAGATTACGTGGAATCTTCCGGAGATATTTGCCAACCGCAGATGGACGAACCAGATACTCACATCTGCGGCGAATGGGACAGTTGGTTATCAGCTGATGCTCAATCATAAGTTCGGTAAGCTTCGTGATGGTATCAGACAGCCGGCATTAGATAACTTTGTGCATGCCTCCCTGAAGTATACACTCAAAACCTATCGCCCGGATCTGACACTGGTCCATTTTACGGATCTTGATACACAGCGGCATCATTATGGTGTTCATTCAGAGGAAGCCGCTGCTGCGATCAAGCGTCATGATGAGAGGATCGGCGAGCTGATGCATCTGCTCCATCAGAACAGAATGTCTGTTAAGCGGGATACAACGGTGATCATATTGGGAGATCACAGTCAATTGGATGTTAGGAATGTGATACTGATCAATAAACTTCTTCGTGAACAGGGGTATCTCAAGGTTCAGAATGGCAGAGTAATAGACTGGAAAGCCTATTGCCAGAATTGCGATGGCTCCGCGTATATCTATATTAAGAAGGAAGCCATGGATCGGGACGAATATCTTCGTGTCAAGAACGGTGTTTATGACTGGCTGTGTGCCATGAAGAATGATCCGGATAATGGTATTGCTGCGATTTATTCTTCAAAGAAGGCAAAAGAGCTGGGAGCGGATCCTGAATGCACATTTATGCTGGAGGCAAGACGCGGCTTTTATTTTCAGAATGGATTGGATACAGCAGAGATTCCGGACATTCAGAGAGCAACCCATGGTTTTCATCCGGACAGAAAAGGCTATCAGACCATTTTCATGGCTGTGGGACCTGACATTATTCCGGGGATGGAGATTGAAGAGATGTCTTTGCTGGATGAAGGACCGACGATGGCTGAGATCATGGGGCTTTCATTACCTGATGCAGACGGCAGGATTCTGCATGAGATATTCAAAAATCAATAAAATCAGGATTTTTTTGTTGACATTTGCCGGATATCATTGTATCATTCCTTAATGAAACTTAGTTCCATTAAGGAAGGCGAGTGTGAAATGAAGAGAAGAATATATTTAGTTTTTGGAATCGTTATCTGTCTTCTTCTGATGATGGCAGGATGCGGCAGGAATGTATCGGCCGGGAATGAGTCATCATCGGGTAAGCTGACGGTTGTGACGACTCTTTTTCCTCAATATGATTTTGCCAGACAGATCGGAGGAGAATATGCGGATGTGAGCCTTGTGCTGCTTCCGGGAATGGAGAGTCATATGTATGACCCTACACCGGGAGATATGATCAGAATATCTGAGGCAGATATGTTTATCTACACAGGTGCAGAGATGGAGCCATGGGCTCAGGAGCTGGCAGACAGTGTAGATATGACGAAGGTCCGGGTAGTAGATGCCTCATCCGGTGTTTCTATGATGAAGGAAGAGGATGAAGAACATGAGCATGCCGATTCTGAGGAGGCTTCAGCCCATGAAGATGAGGACAGCCATGATCATGGCGGGCATCACCATGAACATACCTATGATCCGCATATATGGCTCGATATGCAGAATGCTGTGCAGATGGTCCGCAATATTGAGGATGCTTTCTGCAAAGCAGATCCGGAGCATGAGGAAGTTTATCAGGCCAATGCCGAAGCTTATATAGAGAAGCTGAATGCATTGGATGCAGAATTGAAGGAAATTGTATCAGAAGGCAGCCGCAGGGATATTGTATTTGGCGGACGTTTTGCATATGGTTATTTTATTCACGGATATGGGCTTGAATACGAGAGTGTTTATGACAGCTGTTCGGCTGACACGGAACCGAGTATGGCGCAGATGGCGGATGTGATCAATTACATGAAAGAACACCATGTAAAGTATATTTTATATGAAGAACTTTCAACGCCGAATGTGGCCAGAGCGATTGCAGACGCAACCGGGGCGCAGATGCTGATGTTTTCAACCTGTCACAACGTGACAAAAGATGAATTTGAATCCGGGATAACATTTATTGATCTTATGCAGCAGAATGCCGATACACTGAGAAAGGCATTGGAGTAGGAGGAAGAGATGACGATTCTTGAAGTAAAAGATGTGTCGGTCATCTACAGTGATGACAAGAGGGTTGCTGTTGAACATGCATCCTTCAAGATAGAAGCAGGAGAATATGCCTGCATTATTGGCAGCAATGGTTCGGGTAAGAGTACGCTGGTGAAGGGGATTGTAGGCCTGGTACCGATTACATCGGGACAGGTGATTCATCAGCTTTCACCGGAGCAGTATGCCTATCTGTCTCAGATTACAGAGATTGAGCGGGATTTTCCGGCAACTGTCAGAGAGGTGGTCCTGACCGGGATGCAGCGATCTGCCAGACGTTTTCCGTTTTATACGCGGGAAGATAAAAAGAAGGCAGCGGAAGCTATGGAGATGCTGAGTATATCGGATCTGGCTGATTACCGGATCGGTAATCTTTCAGGCGGTCAGAAG
>JBNMJG010000258.1:0-2726 GCA_050873705.1 Coprococcus sp.
GTACTGGAAGTGCGTACATCTTTGGAGAAACTGGCTATTGAGCTTGCCTGTGACAGAATTACAGAAGAGGATATCAATGATCTGAACCTTGCATGCAAAGATTTCGAAGAATCCTTTGGCAAAGATGATCTGACTACGATTGCTGAGAAGGATGTGGCCTTTCATGATATTATTTTCAGAGCGACTAAGAATGCGCGTCTGATCCAGATCCTGAACAATCTGCGTGAGCAGATGTATCGTTATCGTCTGGAATATCTGAAGGATACACAGTCTCATGACAGACTGGTGGAAGAACATCAGAAGATCGTGAATGCGATCATTGAGAAGAATAAGGAAGAGGCTGTTCGTCTTATTCAGGAACATATTTATATCCAGGAGCTGACAGTCATCAAGAAGATCCAGGAGCAGGAAGACTGATTGATGTCCGGAGATGTCAACAGCGCATAAATTGCATAGACTTCGCAAAGAATAAAGATATTGCAGCGGACAATGATCCGTTTGCGGTATCTTTTTCTTTTTGTGAATATTTTAGGAGGCTGTGCGATGAATCGGGAAATTGTGCCGGATTTGGATGACAATATCGCTTATATCGAAAAGTGCTTTGAAGGCTGTGCGGATGCAGTGATGCGCCGGCTCTGGATGGACGATGAAAAGCTGGAGATTTATGTCATCTATATGGATTCGATGTATGACAGGGATTTTGTGGATGGTGTTTTGCTTAAAAGCCTTTTGTTTGATGTATCGCAGCTGCCCAAGCGTCATGCGGGACAGACAATTTTTAATAAATATCTGGCAACTGCGGATGTGAAAGAAATCAGCTGTATGGATGATCTGGTGGGTGAAGTTTTAAAGGGCAATACCGGTATTCTGGCGGCGGGCATGACCAAGGCAATCATTGTTTCAAGTAAGGAGCTGCCGGGACGCGGCGTAACAGAGGCAGAAGCAGAGGTATCCGTCCGCGGTTCAAAAGAAAGTTTCACGGAATCTTTCAGAACCAATACCGTGCTCATACGAAGAAGGATTCGGGACACACGGCTGAAAAGTAAACAGATGACAATTGGTGTCCGGTCCAAAACGGATGTGGCTCTGATGTATATGGAAGATCTGGTTCGGCCTTCTGTTCTGAGGGAAGTGCTCAGGCGGCTGGAGAGCTTTGAAATAGATGCAGTTTTGGACAGCAGTTATCTGGAGGCATTGACAGAGGATGAGTGGTATTCACCGTTCCCCCAGTATCAGTCTACAGAGAGGCCGGATAAGGCGGCCTCCGCCCTTTTGGAGGGACGTGTGGTGCTGGTGGTGGATAATTCTCCCATGGTGCTTATACTTCCGGCTGTATTTGCATGCTTTTTTCAGGCATCGGATGATTATTATGACCGGTGGGATGCAGCCAATTTTGTGCGGATCCTGCGTTATGCGGCGGCGCTGGCGGCGGTGCTTCTGCCGGGATTTTATATTGCACTGGACGGTTTTCATCCTGAGGCTTTGCCCTTAAGTTTGGCCCTGAGCTTTGCTGCTTCCAGAGAAGGGGTTCCTTTTACACTTCCAGTGGAAGTCATTGTCATGGAATTGGCTTTTGAATTGCTGAGAGAGGCCGGCATCAGACTGCCGGGACCGATGGGAAGTACCCTGGGTATTGTCGGTGGTCTGATTATCGGACAGGCGGCTGTGGATGCCCATATTGTGAGTCCGGTTGTGGTGATACTGGTCGCACTGACGGCCCTGTCCGCATTTACAATCCCGAATGAACTATTTGCTTCTGCTTTTCGGATGGTGAAGTTTTATTTGATCATAGCAGCATCACTGGGCGGGTTTGTCGGCCTGACAGCAGCAGTGCTGACGGTGATGCTTCATTTATCCGGGTTAAAAAGCTTCGGAGTACCTTACATGATGCCCTTTGTGTCGGCAGAGATGGCACCGGAGGGTAAATGGCAGGACAGTTTATGGCGGATGCCGATGGGGCGGATGTATGAGCGGCCGTATTTTACAAAGAAAGGACACAGACGAAGACTGAGGAAGGAGAAGAAAGATGCTATCAGATAATCAGATGATCTCACAGCGTCAGGCATCCTGGATTTTTGTGCTGAATATGCTGGCTGCAGGACTTTTCTCACTGACATCCGTCAGAACACCGGTGCCTTCAGTGACGCTGCTGTTTAGCGGTTTGCTGACGATTTTGATTGTAATATTTTATTATATGGCTTCTTTTCGCGTTTTTGAATATTATGAAAACAAAACCGGCATGTCTCTGTCCGGGAGAAAAGTACCGGCAGCGATTATTTTGCTGTGGCTGATGCTGTATTTTCCGGGGTTGGTATGGGTCATGGATTTTTTTTGTCATGTTATAGATGACAGAATTCCAACGGCTTACGGATGGATGGTGCCTGTTTTATTTTTGATGGCAGCACTGATAGATGGTGCCGGAAAAGGCATAGAAGTCAGAGGAAGGATGGCGGAGCTGATGGGATGGTTTGTCTGCGTGCCCTTTATCATGCTTTTTGCTTTCGGTTTGTGGCAGGCAGTCAAAGGCGGGAATTGGGGACAGTTGTGGAATGAGATAGTGCAGCAGGAAAGAAACACAGATGTATTTTTTGTCTTGAAAACGGGCTTTGGCAGGGCGGCATTCTTTCTTCTGGGAGATCAGCCTCTGTTTTTATGGCGGTGCATCCGAAATAGAAACGGAAAAAAGAATATTTTTTCAGGGGCATACTGGAGTGCCGGCATTATAC
>JBNMJG010000259.1:0-2726 GCA_050873705.1 Coprococcus sp.
GACATTGAAGCACCTGTGTATGAACAGACTCCTTTTGAATCCCTCATCTTAAATTTTTTGAATGCAGGCTATTATATATCAAAACACACCGCTTCTCTTCAAAGGAATATCATTAGATTGCACTGCCATTCGATGAATAATAGGCTCCGCCTTATCGCTCTCTTCCATGCAGCTCATAGTAAAAGATATATCGCTGCATGACGCCCCGAATGCCTTTGTAGCGGCGGTTCGGGAAGCCGCGGTTATAGTGTTGTTCCAGTACCTGGCGGATATGGGTGTCCACCGGGAATGCATCGAGATGATGCAGGGCGAAAAGGCAGATACAGTCTGCTACTTTTTCTCCGACACCGAAGAGTTTAAAGAGTTCTGATCTGGCTTTCTGGTAATTCAGACTGCTGATCCATCCCAGATCCACTTCACCGGAAGCCACAGCTTTGGCTGTCCGGACAACGTATTTGCTCCTGTAACCCAGGTTGCAGGCCATCAGCGCATTCTCTTCAAGCCCCGCCAGCGCCTCAGGAGTCGGGAAAGCATAATAGTTCTCACCATTAGGTGCTGTCTTTGGCTCTCCGTAGGCTTCGCAGATATTTTTGATGCATCGGCGGATCCTGACAATATTGTTCTGCTGGGATATGAGAAATGTAACGATCATCTCCCACAGATCCTGATTCAGGATTCTTACACCCCATGCCGTCTGAACCGCCGCCGTCAAATACTTGTCATTTGGATTAATCCGCGCTGCAATCGCACCGTAATCCGTCTCAATATCAAAATAATGCCGCCAGAAATCACGATATTCCTCTTCACTGCAGTCAAAGCGGATCATTTTCCCCTGCTGCTCCAACTCCAGATATCTGTCCAAAGCAATGACAAGGTACCGGTTATCCTGTATTTTCTCCATACGAAAACATTGCCCGGATTCACAGATCTGGGCAATGCTGAAATTTTCTAAAATCTTTTCTGTCATATTGATTCAAATCTCAAAAATAAATGACTGTCAGTAAGCACTGCAGCACATCTTATAGCGGCAGCGCTCACTCCACAATCACATTAATCAAGGAACGCAGCAAATTCACTGGCTTCTCCGATATCACGCAGCAGATTCTCACGTTTCTCATCAAAGAGCAGTGACTTGTTGTAGCGGTCATATTTGGCAGAGCCGTTATCTCTGATGAAACGAGCACAGTATTTATTGGCATTCAGCTCTGTAATAAAAATAACCATTTCCTGACTCTCACCGAAGGCACTTTCCATAAAGGCAAAGGCATTCTCCAGATAAGAAGCCGCTGTCTGGATCAGCTGTTTTCTCTCCTCGGTATCCTTGGCAAAAGATGCCTTGATAAATGCAAACGCTTCATCCGGATCCAGACAATTATCTTTGACCAACTGCTGACGGTACTGTTCCAGTGTCTTCAGGATCAGTTTCATGCTGAGCAGCTTGGAGGCATCGTAAAGTCCCCGCTCTTTATTCAGCTTCAGCTCTTCTTCCACCTGCTCTGCCTTTTCTGACAAAATAGCCGCTGTTTTGGAACCATCCTTCGGTGCACGGCCAAGGACAAACTTCAGCTCCTTCAAAATCTCATAGAGATCCCGGACATACTGATCCTTGTCGAAAACTTCCGTAAATGCCGCAGTCAGCTTGCTGATCAGCAGATTGATAACACTGAGTTTCTCATCAAAGGATGCCTTCTGGATACGATCAATAGAGGATGGCTTCACATTGCCCTGTACAACAGCATCCACATCGTAATCTGTCTGATATTTCTTATATAAATCCAGATAATTGGCAAAATCCTTAGCGATCCGTCTATTCTGGATATACTGCAGGATCACGGATTCATCCACAGGAATATCCAGCTGTTCATAAACCTGCATCAGTCTGGACAAATCTTCCCATCCGCGGGCCGTAACGATTTCCTTGCCGTCCACTGTTGTCTCAATCTGATAGAAATTCTCCTTCTTAATATCCAGATAAGACAAAATCGCACTGTGGATATGATTCTCATAGGCATATGTCTTCCATACAGGATAGTTTTCTTCTACATTGATGCGTTTCACACGGTCAAGGGTTACAATATCGAACTCTCTGACAGACTGGTTGTATTCCGGCGGGTTGCCGGCTGTCACAATGACCCAGCCTTCCGGAATCTGATGATTGCCGAAGGTCTTGCCCTGCAAAAACTGCAGCATGGTCGGTGCCAGCGTCTCGGATACACAGTTGATCTCATCGATAAACAGAATACCTTCTTCGAGGCCGGTTGCCTCCATCTTCTCGTAAATAGAAGCCACAATTTCACTCATTGTGTATTCTGTAATAGAATACTCCTTGCCGCCGAAATTCTTTTTCTCAATAAACGGCAGGCCGATGGCACTCTGTCTTGTATGATGGGTAATCGTATACGAAACCAGTGCCACACCACACTCTCTTGCCACCTGTGACATAATGGCCGTCTTGCCGATGCCCGGCGGTCCGATCAAAAGAATCGGTCTCTGTCTGACCACGGGAATCGCATAATCTCCCAGTGCATCTTTTGTCAGGTATGCCTGAACGGTATGCCTGATCTCATCCTTTGCCTGTTTAATGTTCATGGTCTAATCCTCCCATTTGTATATCCTCCGGTCCAAGAATCAGCTTGATGGCCCAAGGAGGCACATGTCTGTCATTATAGCTTTCCTCAAGGAAAACAAAAGCCACATCGTAATCCGGACGTCTGGCCGGATAAGTA
>JBNMJG010000260.1:0-2715 GCA_050873705.1 Coprococcus sp.
ATGTCAATGTTGCCAGAATGTTGGCCTTCACACCGCTTCCCATGCCATCCGCCAGAATCACCACATCTGAATCATCTGTCTTAAGAATCTCTACCTTGTCCCCGCACAGCTCCTCATGTATCTTATTCAGGCTTTTCCAGCATGTCTCAACACTTACTTCCATTCTATCTTCCTCCGACGACTATCAGTCTGATCTGCTTCTTTCATCATAGAATCTCTCAACTGTGTCAAAATCACCTTCGTCTCAGCGGTTGTCTCACCAAGCAATCCGGCAATTTCCTGCGCTACCGTCATCTGCTTGTCGATAACCTGCTGTGCAATATCCACCGTATCCATCCGCATCTGAAGCTGACGTTCCATCTCCGCTTCCTCATCGGTAATATCCTGGAAAATAGCCAGCATAGCATCCATTTCATCAATATAGATAATATTCTCCAACAGAACAAGCCCCAGACCGCTGAGATGGATCTTTTTGCGCTTAATGGACAGATGATCATCCAATACCTGCTCAAAATCAGAAGCATCCATAATCTCAAAGATCATCTTGTTGACCGCTTCAGATCTGTTGATACCAAAGACATCTTCTGCCCGCTTGTTGAACTCTATAATCTGGAAAGCCGAATCTACGATCAGGACAATTTCCGGTGTTGCTTCCAGCACCACATTGGACATGGAACGCGCCTTCTCATAAACATGCGGGAGACACATCTCCTGCTCCGCCTTTCCCTGAAATACCGCGATTGCCTTGTCCCTGCAGGTAGGATAGCCGCAGGCACCGCAGTTAAGCTCCTGTGTCTTGTTGTATTTGCCGGTTGCTTTGAGAATCCGTGTGATCTGTTCCTCCGTCGGCATTTCATCCTGGATCTTCTCAGATCTGAAATGCTTGCTGATATCAATAGTCTCTGTCATCTGCGGATATTCCGGATCCTGCTTCTCAACCTGTTCCTCGATCACCATGGTTGCTTTGTACTTGGAAATATGTAATTTGTTCACGGCCGGACCTTTCACGCAGCCGCCCTCACACATATTGGCCTCAATAAAACAGCCCTGGATCAGCCCTTTTTTCATATCTTCAAAAACTTCACGGCAATCCTCAATGCCGTCTACAAAAATCTTCTTATACGAATCCACCTTTTTCTTCGCCAGAACAGAGGAGATCACACCGCTGGTCACCGGATATAAACGATTCACCTTCGGATCAGGATTGGCCGGCTGCTTCTCTTCGCATTCTCTGATAGAGATGCCGCGCTCCTGCAGCCATGATTCAATCTCTTCAAAATTCAGGACCGCATCCACAAAACCGGTGGTCCGGTCATCCCCCTCCGCTTCCTGCTTCTTGGCAATGCATGGACCGATAAATACAACCTTCACATCCTGTCCGTACATGGCTTTGATCAGCTTGCCGTGAGCGACCATCGGAGATACAACCGGGGCCATATCCTCCACCAGTTCAGGATAATACTTCTCCACCAGTTCATTCACACTTGGACAGCAGGTGGAAATAATATTCTTCATCTGTCCTTCTTCCAGAAGCTTTGTATAGGCCTCTGTCACATAGGCTGCCCCCTCTGCCGTCTCCCGGACCTCGAAAAATCCCAGTTTCAGAAGGGCATCTACCACCTGTCCCGGCTTCTCATAATCCAAAATGCCAAGATATGCCGGTGCCAGAGAGACAACCGTCTTCTTTCCCTCCGCGATGAATGCCCTGACTCTGTCTATATCGCTGACAAAAGTCTTGGCATTCTGCGGACAGACTTCCAGACATGTCCCGCACAAAACACAATGATCGTCCATAATCGTTGCCTGGGCATCCCTGACTTTGATCGCCTTGACAGAACAGGAACGAACACATTTATAACAATGCTTACAACTGGCATTTTTAAAATCAATAACCTTCATATAAATCCTCCCGCCACAACATGAACAAAATTTTCATCTACAGACATTGTATCATAGACCGGCCGCAGTTGCACTAAAAAAGGCAATTGACGTCTTTTTCCTTTTTTCTTTTCATGATATACTTGACTATATTACAATTGACGGAGGCTTTTATTATGGCAATGGAATTGCTTTTTGAAAATCACACACAACTGGATGAAGATGTCATCCAACATATCATCGAGAAAAATTACAAACGTCCTGAGAAGGCGAAACAATATCATATTCTGATGCTGCTGGTAGGTATTCTGGCCGCATTGGCTGCTGTCTATTTCGGACATCTCGGTATCATCTCCAGGCAGCCGACAACTCTGCTGTGCACCATCGCACTGGCCGCTGTGTGCATCTATTCGCTTTACAGCTACTACAAGAACATGCCGAAGAATCAGATCAAAGACATGCAAAGCAAATACAGCAAAGACCTTCTGATCCCCCGCAAAATGAAAATCTACAAAAACGTTATGTACCAGTCCGCAGGCAAAAGCCACGGCGAGTATCGTTTGTTCAAATTCACCGGCATCGAAACCTGGTCCCACTACTACCTGCTCCGATACGAGAACAGCTATGTCGTCATGGACAAAGACGGCTTTACAAAAGGAACAGCCGAAGAATTCGAGCAGTTCATGACCGCAAGGATCCAGAAAAACTGCTGATCATCAACAAGCGGCAGTTTATCTTGTTGTGGACAGTTCACAACCGGATTTTGGCCGGCTTTAACAATTTCATTATTCTAAAATGTGAACCCAAAATACCCATTATACTTTTGATTTATAAAAT
>JBNMJG010000261.1:0-2710 GCA_050873705.1 Coprococcus sp.
ATTAATACTGCCAAAGCAGCATTATGCTAATATTTTTGAAATCGATGAGAATGTTTTGAAAGATTTGATTGTGCTGGCTAAGAAAGTAGCCGCAGCGATGAAGAAAACGTTAAACTGCGATGGGGTGAACATTGTACAGAATAATGGAGAAGTCGCAGGACAGACTGTTTTCCATTTTCATATGCACATTATTCCGAGATATAAAGATGATGGACAGGTAATCGGATGGAATCCGCAGGAATCTGATCCTGAAGTGCAGGCTCAGCTGGCAGCAAAGATTGGACAGGCATTACAATAAAAATTATTATAATTAAAGCAAAAGCACGACAGAGAAAACGGATCATAGAAAGATTCTTTGTCGTGCTTTTGCTTTAAGCTCCTATTGATTTAATGAGATGCCAGATGATCAATTAAATCGGCAATAATCGGAATCGCCTGATTCTGCTGACTGGCAGCCATGGCTTTCTGATACTTCTCACGATCTTTGTAAACCTGGTGAATGGTATCAAGAAGCTTCTGGTTTGTGATGTCTTCTTCCTGAAGGAGCGCAGAAAATCCCTGTTTCTGGAATGATTTTGCATTCAGGATCTGATCTCCTCTGCTGGCAGCAGCAGAGAGAGGAATGAGGATGTTCGGTTTGCGAAGAGCGAGAATTTCGCAGATTGCATTGGCACCTGCACGGGAAATGATAAGATCGGCAGCAGCCAGCAGATCACGAAGTTCATCTTTGATGAATTCATATTGTACATAACCGGTGACATCGTTCAGCTTCTCGTCCGTCTTGCCTTTGCCGCACAGATGGATAATTTGGAAATCCTTTAATAATTCAGGCAGCACGGCACGGATGGCTTCATTGACAGCGACAGCTCCGAGACTTCCGCCCATGATCAGAATCACAGGTTTATCAGCGGTTAAACCGCAGAAGTCCAGTCCGCGCTGACGATCACCCTCAAAGAGGTCGCTTCGGATTGGAGAACCGGAGAGAACCGCTTTATCTGACGGCAGATATTTGAGTGTTTCAGGAAAATTGCAGCAAACCTTTGATGCAACAGGAATACACAGCTTATTGGCTAATCCCGGTGTCATATCGGATTCGTGGATGATGACAGGAATCTTCAGGGCATGTGCAGCACGTACCACCGGAACGGCTACGAAACCGCCTTTGGAGAAAATGACATCAGGATGAATCTTTTTTAGGCGGGAACGTGCTTCAAAATAACCCTTGATGATACGAAAAGGATCTGTAAAGTTCTTCAGATCAAAATAACGGCGGAGCTTGCCGGTGGCAATACCATAGTAAGGTGTACCTGTTTCAATGATCATACCTTTCTCCATACCTTCATAGGATCCGATATAGGAGATATCGTAGCCGCGCTTTCTAAGTTCAGGCATCAGCGCGATATTAGGCGTCACATGACCGGCTGTTCCACCGCCCGTTAAAACTATTTTTTTCATGATTCACGGCTCCTTTGCAATGATGAATAAATGGAATTATGCCTGGTGACTTGCTTTGTAGGCTTTCAGTGCCTGGGCCAGCTGATCAGGACATGATGTGCCGCGGTTGCCGCAATTGATGCCTTCGAGTGTCTTGATAACATCATCAACACTGCGTCCGACAACGAGGCGTGCGACACCCTGGGTATTGCCCATGCATCCGCCAACGAATTCACAACTTGTTATAATATTGTTCTCAACTTCAAAATCGATTTCACGGGAACATGTTCTGCTTGTAGCGTATTTCATAGTTTATTGACCTCTCTTTAATCATTTTAATGTATTCTTTAATTGGCTTCTAATGCATTATATCAGATAATGCCATAAATTCAAAGCGGTCTTTGCAGTTTTTGAGAGGAGGGATTGTTCTCTTGACTTCCGTGGCTTTCATAGTAAAATAAGGATTGAAAGTTTTATAAAGAAGATAAATTTTGGAGGATTATTAAGAATATGTTAGGTATTATCGGAGCAATGGATCAGGAAGTAAGTATCCTGAAAGAAAAGATGGAAGTGAAAAAGATTGACAGAAAGGCTTCTATGGAATTTTATGTGGGAACATTAAAGGGTAAGGATGTTGTGATTGTTAAATGTGGTGTGGGCAAAGTAAATGCAGCTGTCTGCACGCAGATCCTTGCAGATTGCTACAATGTAGAGGCTGTGATCAATACAGGTGTGGCCGGCAGTTTAAGAGCAGAAATCAATATCGGAGATATCGTAGTGTCTACAGATGCCCTTCAGCATGATATGGATGCCACCGGCTTTGGTTATGAACCGGCTGAGATCCCTTTGATGGGCAAGAAGACTTTTGAGGCGGATGCGAAGCTGCGCAGCCTGATCGCAGAGACATGCCGTGAAGTGAATCCGGAAATCGGTGTATTTGAAGGACGTGTTGTCAGCGGCGATCAGTTTGTTTCAGATGGCGATGTCAAGGCAAGACTGGTTAAGATGTTTGATCCATATTGCACAGAGATGGAAGGTGCGGCTATTGCGCAGGCTGCATGGCTGAATCAGATCCCATTTGTTATCATCAGAGCAATTTCTGACAAGGCTGATGGAAGTGCACAGATGGATTATTCTGAGTTTGAGGCAAAAGCGATCGAGCATACAGTGAAACTGGTGGAAGCAGCTGCTGCAAAACTTGCCTAGAACAGCGGCAGATCAGGCATAGAATTTAGCATAATCTGAGTTAAAATGAGAACGGACGACAGGAAAGTCA
>JBNMJG010000262.1:0-2709 GCA_050873705.1 Coprococcus sp.
GGGCAAAGGCATTTTGAAACCGCAGGATTACAGGGATGTGGACGGCATGATCACCAATGTTCCGGGGCTTGTCCTTGTGACTTCTTATGCAGATTGTGTGCCTCTTTATTTCGTTGATCCGGTTAGAAAAGCCATTGGTCTGTCTCATTCGGGCTGGAAGGGAACGGTGGGACATATCGGACAGAAGACCGTTGAGAAGATGCATGAGGTCTACGGTTCGGAACCGAAGGATATCATTGCAGCGATTGGCCCTTCTATCTGCCAGAGCTGTTATGAGGTCAGCGAGGATGTGGCAGAGGCTTTCAAAGCCAATTTTGCGGACAGTGAGGCGGCGGATATTTTGCTTGATAAAGGCAATGGCAAGTATCAGCTGGATTTGTGGAAAGCCAACTGGTCTGTACTGACAGATGCAGGTATTCTTCCGGAACATCTGGAAGTAACAGACCTTTGTACGGCCTGTCATCCGGATCTTTTATGGTCCCATCGAAAGACAAATGGGCAAAGAGGCGGTTTATCTGCGTTTCTGTCCCTGATCGATACGTCTGTTTAGAAAACGGAGTAGAAGAATTATGAAGAAATATTTACATGTGATCCAGTCAATTGTTCCCGGCAGTATTGCAGAAGAAATGGAGCTGCAGCCCGGCGATACAGTTCTTGCTATCAATGGCCAGGATATCGAGGATGTGTTTGACTATCATTATCTGGTCAATGATGAATATATTGAAATGCTGATCCGCACAGCTGATGGAACGGAAGAAGTGCTGGAGATTGAGAAGGATTACGATGAAGATATCGGTATTGTTTTTGAGTCCAGTCTGATGGATGATTATCGTTCCTGCAGCAATAACTGTATTTTCTGTTTTATTGATCAGCTTCCGAAGGGCATGCGTGAGACGATGTATTTCAAGGATGACGATTCCAGACTTTCCTTCCTTCAGGGCAATTATATTACCATGACGAACATGAAGGACGAGGCGCTGGAGCGTATCATTCGATACAAGCTGGAACCCATCAATGTTTCAGTGCATACAACCAATCCGGAACTGCGATGTATGATGCTGCACAACCGTTTCGCAGGCAAGATCATGGATCAGCTTCAGAAACTTTATGAGGGCGGGATTATCATGAATGGTCAGATCGTCCTCTGCAAGAACGTCAACGATGGCGAAGAACTGGAGAGAACCATTCGTGACCTGTCCGGCTTTATCCCGAACATTGAGAGCGTTTCTGTGGTACCGGTAGGTCTTTCTAATTACCGAAAGGGATTGTATCCTCTGGAGCCTTTTGAACGGGATGATGCGAGAGCTGTTATTGCCTGCATCGAGAAATGGCAGAAGAAACTGTATGAGGAGTATGGCACGCATTTTATCCATGCTTCAGATGAGTGGTATCTTCTGGCGGGATATGAGGTGCCGGAGGAAGATCGCTATGACGGTTATCTTCAGCTGGAAAATGGCGTAGGCATGATTCGGCTTTTAATGGAAGAGTTCCATGAGAGACTGGATGAGATCAGCGCATACGACAGAGAGCGTCATGTCACCATTGCAACGGGACATTCTGCAGTAGGAACGATTCGTCAGCTGACAAAAGAGCTTTGTGAGAAGTTTCCGAATGTTACTGTGGATGTCTATGAAATTGTGAATCATTTCTTTGGAGAGCAGATCACGGTTTCAGGACTGATGACGGGAACAGATCTGAAGGAACAGCTTCAGGGGAAAAATCTCGGCGAGGCGCTGCTGCTTCCGGTGAATGTCCTTCGAAGCGGTGAGGATGTGCAGATCCTTTTGGATGATATAACGATTCCTGAACTTGAAAAGACTTTACAAATTCCGATTTCGATTGTACAATCAAACGGACAGGACCTGGTAGATAAAATTCTGGGAAGAGGTGAGATAGATGAGTAAACCAATCGTGGCCATTATAGGAAGGCCGAATGTGGGAAAATCAACATTATTTAATGCCCTGGCGGGACAGCAGATTTCTATCGTAAAAGATACGCCGGGTGTAACAAGAGACCGAATTTATGCAGATGTAAACTGGCTGAATACACAGTTTACAATGATTGATACAGGTGGTATTGAACCATCTACCAATGATCTGATCTTGAAGAGCATGCGTGAGCAGGCTGAGATCGCCATTGAGACAGCGGATGTGATCATCTTTCTGACGGATGTGCGTCAGGGGGTTGTAGATGCGGATTTCCAGGTTGCCAATATGATTCGTCGTTCAGGCAAGCCGGTTGTTCTCGTTGTCAACAAGGTGGATAATTTCAAGACCATGATGGCGGATGTCTATGAATTCTATAATTTAGGACTGGGGGATCCGATGCCGATCAGCGGCAACTCCAAGCTGGGACTGGGTGATATGCTGGACGAAGTCATCAAGCATTTCAAACCGGGTACAGCAGAAGAAGAGGAAGATGAGCGTCCGCACGTTGCCATTGTAGGTAAACCGAATGTAGGCAAGTCATCCCTGATCAATAAATTGACAGGCGAGAATCGTGTCATTGTCAGCAATATTGCCGGTACAACACGAGATGCCATTGATACGGTGATCAAGCACAATGGCAAGGAATATGTTTTCATCGATACAGCAGGTCTGCGCCGTAAGAGCAAGATCAAGGAAGATATTGAACGTTACAGTATTATCCGTACGGTTTCGGCGGTAGAGCGTGCCAATGTGGTGGTTCTGATGATCGATGCCAAGGAA